>MWBF01000238.1 GCA_002068935.1 Chloroflexi bacterium ADurb.Bin325 | reverse complement strand
GCGGCCGGCGTAGTCGCCGCTCTCGCGGCTGGCCTTGCGGGCCGCGCGGCACTCGCCGCAGCGCGTCGGCTCGCTGAAGCCGCGCGAGGCGTAGAATTCCTGCTCGCCGGCGGTGAAGGTGAACCGCTTGCCGCAATCGCGGCACGTCAAGGTCTTGTCTGCGTACTGACTCACGGAAGTCCTCCCGGAAAAGTTACTAGTGCCTCTGCGGCACGGCGGATAGATCACCTGTCCCATCAGCGATTTACCGTGAGTCCGCACACCTGCGCCACGCGCGCTTAGTTCTAGTCCCCGTGTATTCGGCTGTTTGTGACCTATTCGTGCCTATTATAGGCAGCGTTTTCCCATAATGCAAATTGAAAAGGGCCGCCTGCATCACGCGGCCGCGCCGACGTGCTCCTTGAGCCAGGCCTCGATGAACAGATCGATGTCGCCGTCCAGCACGGCCGTCGTGTTGCTCGTCTCGACATCGGTGCGCAGATCCTTCACCATCTGATAGGGCTGAAGGACGTAGGAGCGGATCTGGTTGCCCCAGCCGGCCTCGACGTGCTTGCCCCTGAGCCGGGCCTGCTCCGATTCCTTCTTCTGGAGCTCGATGTCGTACAGCTTGCCGCGCAGCACGCGCATGGCCGACTCGCGGTTTTGCATCTGGCTGCGCTCGTTCTGGCACGTCACCACGATGCCCGACGGGATGTGCGTCAGCCGGACCGCGGTCGAGTTCTTCTGCATGTGCTGGCCGCCCGCGCTCGACGAACGGAAGACATCCATCTTGATGTCGTCGTGCTTGATCTCCAGCTCGATGTCGTCCGCAAAGATCGGCATCACCTCGACCAGCGCAAAGGAGGTATGCCGCCGCGCCGACGAGTCGAAGGGGCTGATGCGCACCAGGCGGTGCACCCCGCGCTCGGCCCGCAGATAGCCGTAGGCCCACGGCCCCTCGATCTCGATGGTGACGGTCTTGATGCCGGCCTCCTCGCCCTCGAGCTGGTCGGTGATCTCGGTGTCGTAGTCGTGGCGCTCGGCCCAGCGCAGATACATGCGCTGGAGTATGTGGGCCCAGTCCTGCGCCTCGGTGCCGCCCGCGCCCGCGTGGATGGAGAGGATGGCGCCCCCACGGTCATACGGCCCGCTCATCGCCAGGCGGAACTCCAGCTCGCTGTAGCGCTTCGCCAGCGCCTGCGCCTGCTCCGCCGCCTCGGCCAGCAGCTCGTCGTCATCGGCCTCCTCTGCCAGCTCCAGCAGCGCGCGCGCGTCGCCCAGATCCGTGTTCAGCCGATCCCAGGTCTCGGTCTCCTCCCGCAGCGCGGCGAGGTCGCGCATGACCGCCTTGGCGGCCTGCTGGTCGTTCCAGATGTCCGCGCTGGCGGACTGTTCCTCCAGCCGCGCGATCTCGGCCCTCTTGCCATCCAGGTCAAAGACGCCTCCGCATCGTGTCGATCTGGTCGGCCAGCGTCGTCAGTTGCTCCCGTACTTCTTCCATTTCGTAACCTCTCTGTTGGTTGGGGCCGGCGGTCGCTCACGGCCGCGGCCCGAACGGATTGCCCGGCGGGGACGCGCCCCCTTCCGGGCAGGGCGCTGTTTGACAATCGGCGCAGTTGTGTCGATGATGTGTGCAATGCAGCACACCCCGGCGCTGCACCCGCATCTCACGGAGCGCACATGTCTCGCCGATCGCTCATCGCCCTCTCCAGCGCCTACTTCCTGTTGCTCTGCGCCGCGCTGGGCTCAGGAAGCCTGTGGCCCTTCTATCTCGCGCAGTTGGGCGGCGGCGCATCCGCGGCCGGCATCTTCAACGCGGTCGGCAACATTGCCAGCGTGGCCGCGACGCTGCTCTCCGGCTGGCTGGCCGGGCGGTTCGGTCGGCGCAAGCTGTTGTTCCTGCTGAGCTGCGCGCTGTTCGCCGTGACCTGGTGGCTCATGGGCCGGGCCCGGACGTGGCAGGAGCTCACGCTCATCAACTTCTTCGGCGGCTTCACCTTCGGCATGGGCACCAATCTGATCCTGATCCTGACCGGGCTGCTGGCGGACGCCGCGCAGCGGGGCCGCAGCTTCGGCCTGCTATCGCTGACGATGGGCGCCAGCCTGCTGGTCAGCGGCGTCACCTTCGGCCCGATCGCGGATCGGTGGGGCTTCCCGACGTTGATGGCCGTCAATGCCGCCATCTGCGCGGTGTGCCTCGCGCCCGGCCTGTTCCTGGTCGAGCCGGCCGTCTCCGCGGCCGCGACGCCCGACCCGGCCGCTCCGTCGGCTCCCGCCGGGGCCGGCCTGGGCCGCCGCTTCTACTTCCTGGTGGCCACCGCCCTGATCATCAGCATCGCGAGCTTCGGCGGCAACCTGGGCCGCTCGATCGTCATGAGCCAGTACGGCTTCTCGGCCACGGCGATCTCGCTGACCACCGCGATCGGCGGCGCGGTCAGCCTGCCCGCGCCCCTGCTCATCGGCTGGCTCTCCGACCACATCGGCCGCAAGCGGCTGCTCCTGCTGTGCCTGGTCGCGGGCTTCTTCGCCCTGGTCGCCTTTGCGTTCGCAGGCTCCGCCTGGGGCTTCTGGGGCGCTTCGGTCCTGCTCGCCCTGATGATGAGCGCGCAGCCGTTGATGCAGGCGCTCGCCGCCGACATGCTACCCCCGGCCGCGGTCGGCGTCGGGCTGTCGCTCATCTCCGGCGCGACCTCCGTCGGCCTGTTCGTCAGCTCGCTGGGCATGGGCTTCGCCATCCAGCAGGCGGGCGGCCGGCCCGCCTTCCTCGCCATCGCGCTCGCGCCGCTGCTGGCGATGGCTATGACCGCGCTCTCCGTGACCGGCCAGCCGCGCCGCCGGGCGTAACCCGCGCCGGCGCTACGCGGCCAGGATGGCGTCCACGAACGCGCGCGGGTCGAACTCGGCGAAATCCTCGGCCTTTTCGCCCGTGCCCACGAAGCGCACGGGCACGCCCAGCTCCTCCTCGATGGCGAAGACGATGCCGCCCTTGGCGGTGCTGTCGAGCTTCGTCAGGATGATGCCCGTGATCTGCACGGCCTCCTTGAAGTGGCGGGCCTGGCTGATCGCGTTTTGCCCGGTGGTTGCATCGAGCACGAGCAGCGTCTCGTGCGGCGCGGCGTGAACCTGTCGCGCGCAGACCGCGTGGACCTTCTCCAGCTCCTTCATCAGGTTGTACTTCGTGTGCAGGCGGCCCGCGGTGTCGATGATGAGCAGATCCGCCTTGCGCGACTCCTGGCTGGCGCGGATGGCGTCGTACACGACCGCGCCCGGATCCGCGCCGGGCGCCTGCGCGATGACGTCGACGCCCGTGCGCTCGCCCCAGATCTTGAGCTGGTCGATGGCCGCCGCGCGGAAGGTGTCCGCCGCGGCCAGCACGACCCGCTTGCCGCGCGCCCGATAGTAACGCGCCAGCTTGGCGATGCTCGTCGTCTTGCCGGAGCCGTTGACGCCGACGATGAGCACCACCGTCAGCATCCGGGGCTCGTCGATGTTCGTCAGCGGCGGATGGGCCAGCAGCTTCAACAGCTCGTCGCGCAGCGCCGCGCGCACGTCCTCCGCGCGCTTGATGTTTTCCTTGCGCACCCGGCTGCGCAGCCGCTCGACCAGCGCGGTGGCGGCGTTGATACCCAGGTCGGACTGGATGAGCAGCTCCTCCAGCTCGTCCCAGGTGTCGTCCGTGACCTCGTTGGCCTGGAACAGCGAGCCGATGCGCCCGAAGAAGCCCTGGCGCGTCTTGCTCAGGCTGGCCTGAATCCTGGCCTCGTCTTCGGCCTGTTGGGCCGGCGTCTTGCGGAAAAGCCCGAACACGTTGCAAACTCCTGACCTGCACAGTGCGATAAAACCCCCAGTCCGTGGCCGGCTGGGGGTGGAACGATAACTGACACTTTATTATATACGATACGCCGCGAATGACCCAAAGCGGCCAGCCTGTGCTATACTGTCGGGCGGGATCGCATCCGATCCCAGAGGATCGCCATGACAGAACAAGCCGATGAGCTGGTCGCGTACGGCGTGCAGAGCGGGCTGGGCTTCGCGGACTGGACGCTCTTCCGCAGCGCGCTGACGCACCGCTCCTATCTGAACGAACACACCGACGTGGACTGGGAGGACAACGAGCGGCTGGAGTACCTGGGCGACGCGGTGCTCGATTTCCTGCTGGCCGAGTATCTCTTCACGAGCTTCCCGAACGCGCCGGAGGGCGAGCTGACCGCGCTGCGCGCGGCCCTGGTGCGCCGGGAGACGCTCGCCCGGCTGGCGCGACAACTGGACATCGGCCCCAACCTGTTGATGGGGCACGGCGAGGCCGAGACGGGCGGCCGCGGCCGGCCGGCCACGCTGTGCGCGGCGTTCGAGGCCGTCGTCGGCGCGCTCTATCTGGATCAGGGGCTGGATGCGGTGGCCGGCTGGGTGCTGCCCATGATGGAACGCGAGCTGGCCCTGGCGCGCAGCGAGGTGAGCGACAAGGATCCCAAGAGCCGCCTGCAGGAGAGCGCGCAGGCGGAGCTCGGCATCACCCCGCGCTACCGCACCCTGCGGGCCGAAGGCCCCGACCACGCCAAGACGTTTACGGTCGAGGTGTCCATCGGCGAGACCGTCGTCGGCGAGGGCAGCGGGCCGAGCAAGCAACTGGCCGCGCAGCGCGCGGCCATCGCGGCGCTCGCGCGGCGCGATGAATGGCCGGGGCCTGCGCCGGCGACGCCTGCCGACCCGGAGTGACGCCGGGCCGGCTGCTCGGACGGCACCGGCGTCGGCTTCAGGCCAGATCCTTCTGATAGATGCGGTGGCGCTTGTAGATGCGGCCGCCCATCGTCTCCGTATCGGCCACCGTCAGCACGTGTTCCTCCATCTGCACCAGGTCGGCGTGGTCGAACCCGCCGTCGTGGATCGTCTTCTGCATCTCCACGTAAAGGATCGCGTTGACGCCCAGCCCGCGGTAGGGCGCGAGGATGCCGGCCCCGTTGAGGTTGACCCAGCGGGTGCGCTTGAACTCGCGCAGCAGCCAGAACCAGCCGAACGGCCAGAGCCGGCCCTGCGCCCGACGGATGCCCTCCGAGATGTCGGGGAAGCCGAAGAGGAACCCGGCGATGATATCGCCCTTCATCACCAGCTTGATGAGCTTGGGGTCGGCGATCTGGAGCAGGCGCTCCCCGATGACCTTGGCTTCGTGTTCGGTGATCGGGTTGAACTCCCAGTTGTTCTGGAAGGCCTCGTTGTAGGTGTTCACGATGGCGGGGATCCACCGCCTGAGCTCCGCCTTCGTGGCAAAGGTCTTGATACTGAAGCCGCGGCGCTCCTGCATCTTCGCCGCGATGGCCTGCAAGCGTTCGGGTAGGACGGTGTCGCCGGGCAGGTAGGCCGAGAGGAAGTCGCGCTGCGCGGTGTAGCCGTTGGCCTCGATGAGCGGCCCGTAGTAGGCGTGGTTGTAGGGGATGCCGACCGCTGGGTGATGTTCGAAGCCCTCGACCAGCACGCCGATGCCGTCGCCCTGCAGGAAGCCCTTTGCGCCGACCATCTTGTTCAGACCGCGCGCCCGCGCCCAGGCCTCCGCCTCAGCGAAGAGCGCGTGCGCGACCTCCGGGTCGTCCTCCGCATCGAACAGATAGAAGAAGGCTGTCCGGCTGTGCCAGTGTTCGTTGTAGCGGCGGTTGTCGAGGACCGCGATG
>MWBF01000237.1 GCA_002068935.1 Chloroflexi bacterium ADurb.Bin325 | reverse complement strand
TCTTGACGGGGCTGGAACAGGCGGACAGCGGGACCTTTACGCTGGCCGCCCGCCGCCCTGCCACGGTCTTCCAGGAGCCCCGGCTGTTGCCACACATGACGGTCGAGGGGAACATCCTGCTCCCGCTTCGCATGCGCCGCACGCCGCTCACGCCGGCCCTGCGGGCCCGCTACGAGGGCTGGCTGGCCGTGTGTGACCTGGCCGCATACACGAAACATTATCCGTATCAGCTCTCCGGCGGCATGAAACAGAAGGTGGCGCTCATCCGGGGCTTTATCACCGAGCCGGATTTTGTCATGCTGGACGAACCTTTCAAGTCGCTGGACCCGCGCGCCAAACAGCAGATCATCGGCCACATCCGGGCGACCTATCCGGATCTCAGCCTGCTGTTCGTCACGCACAACATCGAGGAGATCCCGCTGCTGGCCCAATCGCTGCTCCGTTTTCGAGAGGGCCGGCTGGCGAGCTACACCCTGCACGACGCGGCGCGTATCGACGCCGCCGATCCGTCGACGGCCCAATATCGTTGACAAGGTACTACACTGATGGAGGCTTTATATGCCAAGAGTAAACCCTAAGCCACAGGAACGGGTGTTGCCTCCCGAGACCTATGCCGAGCTGGATGCCTTCATCGCCGCGCTCCACCTGGATCGCGAGGATGAGCGCCGAAAGGAATCCCTGATCCAGGTCCTGCACAAGGCGCAACACCTGTTCGGATTTCTGCCGGAAGAAGTGCAGCTTCACATCGCCGATGCCTTTGCCATCAACCACGCCGAGGTTTCGGGCGTCATCAGCTTCTACAACTACTTCACCACGACGCCCAAGGGCAAGTACCAGATCAACGTCTGCCTCGGCACGGCATGCTACGTCAACGGCGCGGAGAAGGTGCTGCAAGAGTTCGAACACATCCTGGGCATCCGCTCCGGGCAGGTGACGGAGGACGGCAAGTTTTCCATCGAGAGCCTGCGCTGCGTGGGCGCGTGCGGCCTGGCGCCGGTCGTGACCATCAACGACCGGGTCTACGGCAAGGTGCAGCCGGGCAAGGTGCAGGAGATCCTGGAGCATTACCTGGTGGAAGCCAGCGGAGAGGAGGCTCCCGTCCATGCTTAAAGAACATACACCCCTCATCACCTCCTACCCCGGGCTGCTCGCCGAGCATGCGCGCTGCAAGCCGCTGCTCGACAGCCGGCTGGAGACGGGCCGCACCACGGGCCGCCGCCAGATCCTGGTCTGCGGCGGCACGGGGTGTCACACCTCCGAGAGCGCGCTGATCCTGGAAAACTTCCAGAAGCAGATCGCGCGCCAGGGCTTGGGCAGCGCGGTGAAGGCCTCCGCCACGGGCTGCTTCGGCTTCTGCGAGAAGGGGCCGATCGTCAAGGTGTTCCCCGACGATGTCTTCTACGTGCAGGTTAAGCCGGAGGATGTCGAGGAAATCGTCGACGTGCACATCATCGGCAACCAGCGCGTCAAGCGGCTGCTCTACGAGGAGCCGCAGCTCAAGGCCACGGTCGAGACGCAGCACGCGATGTCGTTCTATCGCAAGCAACAGCGGATTGCCCTGCGCAACTGCGGCCTGATCGCGCCGGAGGACATCAACGAATATCTGGCGACCGGCGGCTATCTGTCGCTGGGCAAGGCGCTGACCGAGATGACGCCCGAGGCGGTCATCGACGTGATCAAGCGGTCGGGGCTGCGGGGCCGCGGCGGCGCGGGGTTCTCCACCGGCCGCAAGTGGGAGTTCGGCCGCAACTACGCCGGCGACGAGAAGTTCGTCATCTGCAACGCGGACGAGGGCGACCCCGGCGCATTCATGGATCGCTCCATCATGGAGGGCGATTCGCACAGCGTCATCGAGGGCATGGCGATCGCCGGCTACGCCATCGGCGCTCACCGGGGCTATGTCTACATCCGGGCCGAGTATCCGCTGGCCGTGAGCCGCTTGCAGATCGCGCTGGCCCAGGCCCGCGAGTACGGGCTGCTCGGCCACAACATCCTGGGGTCGGGGTTCGACTTCGATATCGAGGTCAAGCTGGGCGCGGGCGCGTTCGTCTGCGGCGAGGAGACCGCGCTCATCCACTCCATCCAGGGCGAGCGCGGGGAGCCGCGCACCAAACCGCCCTTCCCGGCGCAGAGCGGCCTGTGGAACAAGCCCACCATCGTGAACAATGTGGAGACGCTGGCCAACGTGCCGGCCATCATCGCGCGCGGCGCGGAGTGGTACGCGGGCATCGGCACGGCCACCTCCAAGGGCACGAAGGTCTTTGCGCTGGCCGGACAGATCAACAACGTCGGCCTGGTCGAGGTGCCGATGGGCACGACCCTGCGCGAGATCATCTACGACATCGGCGGCGGCATCCGCGGGGGCAAGGAGTTCAAGGCCGTGCAGACGGGCGGGCCGTCCGGCGGCTGCATCCCCAGGCAGTTCCTCGATACGCCCATCGACTACGAATCGCTCGCCCAGATCGGCTCCATCATGGGCTCGGGCGGCATGATCGTGATGAGCGACAAGGACTGCATGGTCAACATCGCCAAGTTCTATCTGGAGTTCACCGTGGACGAGTCGTGCGGCCGCTGTCTGCCCTGCCGGATCGGCACGAAGCGGCTGCACGAGATCCTGACCAACATCACCGAAGGCAAGGGCACGCCCGCCGACCTGGTGGAGCTGCGCGAGCTTTCAGCGGTCATCATGGACGCGTCGCTCTGCGGCCTCGGCCAGACCGCGCCCAACCCGGTGCTCAGCACGATGAAATACTTCTGGGACGAGTACGAGGCCCACGTGCTGCACAAGACCTGCCCGGCGGGCGTCTGCCAGAAGCTGCTCAGGTACGAGATCATCCCGGATAAGTGCGTCGGCTGCACGGCCTGCGCCCGCGCGTGCCCGGTCGGCTGCATCTCCGGCGCGGTCAAACAGTTGCACGTCATCGACCAGAGCCGGTGCATCAAGTGCGGCGCGTGCATGGCGAAGTGCAAGTTCAAGGCCATCTACAGGCATTAGGAGGGGAGCTACCATGGTAAATCTGACTATCGATAACCGCCCCGTCACGGTCGAGGACGGCGCTACGATCCTGGATGCCGCCAGGCAGCTCAACATCCGCATCCCGACGCTCTGCTATCTGGATCTGCACGAGTTGAAGATGGTCAACAAGGTTGCCTCGTGTCGGATTTGCAGCGTGGAGGTGGCCGGCCGGCACAACCTCGCGCCGGCCTGCGCGACGCCCGTGGCCGAGGGGATGGAGGTGACGACCAACTCGCGGCGCGTGCTGTTCACCCGGCGGCGCCTGCTGGAGCTGATCCTCTCCAACCATCCGTTCAACTGCCTCATCTGCGCCAAGTCCACGGACTGCGAGCTGCAAGCGCTGGCCTGGGAGTTCGGCATCAACACCAAGCGGTATCACGGGGAGGAGACGAGCTTCCCCATCGACAAGACGAGCGGCGCGCTCAAGCGCGATCCGGACAAGTGCATCATGTGCCGCCGCTGCGAGACGATGTGCAACGAGGTGCAGACGGTCGGCGCGCTGACGGCCTACGGCCGCGGGTTCAACGTCATCGTCGGCCCGGCGGAGATGAAGCCGTTCGTCGATTCGAACTGCACCTACTGCGGCCAGTGCGTCAGCGTCTGCCCGACCGCGGCGCTGACCGGCCACGGCTATATCCAGGAGACCTGGAACGCCATCTTCGACCCGACCAAGACGGTCGTGGTGCAGGTGGCGCCGGCCATCCGCGCGACCATCGGCGAGGAGTTCGGCATCGCGCCCGGCACGCCCGTGACCGGCAAACTGGTGGCCGGGCTACGGCGGCTCGGCTTCGATGCGGTGTTCGACACCACCTTCGGGGCCGACCTGACGATCGTGGAAGAGGCCAACGAGATCATCCAGCGCCTCACCACGGGCGAGCGCCTGCCGATCCTGACCTCCTGCTGCCCGAGCTGGATCAATTTTATTGAGTATCAGTTCCCGAACCTTAAGTATATGCCGTCAACTTGTAAATCGCCGCAGCAGATGACGGGCACGATCGCCAAGACCTACTATGCGCAGAAGATCGGCGTCAAGCCGGAGGACATCGTCGTGGTCGCCGTCATGCCGTGCATCGCCAAGAAATACGAGGCGCGGCGGCCGGAGCATGAGACGAACGGCGTGCGTGATGTGGACTACAGCATCACGACGCGCGAGCTGGCGAAGATGCTCAAGGAGGGCGGCATCGACCTGCGCTTCATGGACGAGGAGGAGTTCGACAATCCGCTGGGCGAGTCGACGGGCGCGGGCGTCATCTTCGGCGCGACCGGCGGCGTGCTGGAGGCCGCGCTGCGCACGGTCTACGAGAAGGTCACCGGCAAGGAGCTGACCAACGTGGACTTCACCGCGGTGCGCGGGCTGACGGACGTCCGCGAGGCAGTGATCGACCTGGGCGGCCGGCAGTTGCGCGTGGCCGCCGGGTCGGGGCTGGGCAATGCGCGCAAGATCCTGGAGAACGTCGAGAAGGGGACTTCGCAGTACGACGTGATCGAGATCATGGCCTGTCCGGGCGGCTGCATCAACGGCGGCGGCCAGCCCTACACGCGCGATCGACTGGACATGATCCAGTTGCGCACGCAGGCGCTCTACAGCATCGACGCGCGCTCGGCCATCCGCAAGTCGCACGAGAACCCCTCGGTCATCAAGCTCTACGAGGAGTTCCTGGGCGAGCCGGGCGGCCACAAGGCGCACGAGCTGCTGCACACGGAGTATTAGGCTCCGGCGGCGCCTCAATTAAAAGAGCCCCGGGATTGCCGGGGCTCTTTTGCGTGGATTGCGACGCGGCTCACACGTCCAGATTTCTTACCTTCTTGGCGTGACTCTGGATGAACCGCTTGCGCGGCGGCCGCGTCATGAATACCGCTCGCGACCCTCGCGAATGATGCTGACGATTTCCTCGGTCGATACATTGAGATCAACGCTTGCGAGATCCAGTGGTGAACCTCCGCCTTCCTTCGGTCGCACGACAAACACCCGACCGTCCCGACGACGTATACGAACCTCCCCCTTCCGCGTGGCTTCCTCTAATAGCGCGGCCAGGTTCTGTCGAGCTTCGGAATATGTGTACTCGGTCATTTCACTGCTCCCACACTTTAATATCCAGCCGCTCTGCCTGTCCTCGCAGCGTGGCGTCAAGGGTCAAGAGGGGCGCTCGATAGCGTTGGGCGCAAGCGAGCAAATAGGCATCATATGCATAGATGCCGAGATGATCAGCCAGCTCCATTGCCTCTTCCAAGTCGATCTGCGCAAATCGAATCGGCACTCGACTGTATAGCTCCAACGCCTCCATAACCCTGTCAAGCGTTGTGCGTCTTCGACGCAGCATCGCTGAAAATGCATTGCCGATCTCCCAGTGGACCGATGGCGGCGCAAGCAAGTTGACCCCTTGCGTCAACTCCACAAGGCCATCACGTTCAGGTTCTCCGGCAATGACGGCAATGATGACAGAAGTATCGATGACAACATCCATGTTCGTTCCTCAGGTAATAAATACAATTGCACAACTGAACTATATCATGAACCAGGATAGTTTTGCAAGTCAATCTTCGATTCCACAGGAACTATGAGCCTATCCGAAAACCCGCTGGGGCCGGTCTCTGACCGTGCCCCTGGCTCGGTCGGAGACCGGCCAGAGCAAT
>MWBF01000236.1 GCA_002068935.1 Chloroflexi bacterium ADurb.Bin325 | reverse complement strand
CGCGGCCGCGACGGCCACGCCCACTGAAGCGGCCGCCGAGCCGACCGCAACCACGGCCCCGACTGACACCCCGGCCGCCAAACCGACGGCCGGGCCGAGCCCGACGCCTGTGCCGCCGACGCCGACCACCAAGCCGCCCGCGCCGCCGCCGGTCGTCGGCGGCAATGCGGTGATGGCCTCCCCGGACTACGGCATCCAGGCGTTCCTCTGGTGGCGGCCCGAGGTCGCTGACCGCGATCTCGGCCTGATCCAGGAGGCGGGCTTCACGTGGGTCAAGCAGCTCTTCTCCTGGCAGGACATCGAGGGCGCGGGCAAGGGCCAGTACGACTGGGCCAACGCCGACCGCGTCGTGGACGAAGTAGAGGCGCACCACCTCAAGCTGATCGTGCGCGTGAGCCAGGACCCGGATCGGCCCTTCTGGGCGGGCAACCCGCCGGACAACGCGGGCCACTTCGCGGACTTCCTGGCCGCGGTCGCCAGCCGCTATGCCGGCCGCATCCAGGCGTACCAGGTCTGGAACGAGCCGAACCTGGCGCGCGAGTGGGGCGGCAAGCGGCCCGACCCGGCCGGCTATGCGCGGATGCTCCAGATGTCCTACAAGGCCATCAAGGGCATCGACCCCAACGCGCTGGTCATCACCGCGGGCATGGCGCCCACCGGCACCGACACGGACGAGGCCATGCCGGACATCAAGTTCTACGAGCAGCTCTACCAGGCGATGGGCGGCGACAGCACGGGCTACTTCGACCTGCTCGGCGTCCATGCGGCGGGCTATGCGGCCGCGCCGGAGGTGTCGCCGGACGAGACTGCCGCAAACAAGGCCAAGTATGGCGGCGAGCGCTTCTTCGCCTTCCGCCACGTCGAGGATGTGCGCGCCGTCATGGAGCGCTACGGCGACCAGGGCAAGCGCATCGCGATCCTGGAGTTCGGCTGGACGACCGACAACCGGCCCGGCTCGCCCTACTACTGGCACGGCGCGGGCGCGGGCATCTCGGAGGCGCTGAAGGGGCAGTATCTCGAGAGGGCGTTCCGCTATGCACGCGAGCACTGGACCCCCTGGATCGGCCTGATGACGGTCATCTACATGCCCGACCGGGACTGGACCAAGGATCAGGAGCAGTACTACTGGTCGGTCATCGGCCCGGGCTACCCGGAGCTGTTCCTGCGGGACGCGTACGTCATCCTGTGCATCTATCTGAACGACCTGCGCGGGCAGAAGTGTCCCTACGTGCCGCCGGGGTGATGGGCGGCGGATAGCGCGCAAAAGATAAGGCGGAATGACGCGGGCGTCATTCCGCCTTTTGTTTGTGCAGCTCCCCGGCCGTCGCCCGCTATGCGCAGCGGCCCTTCGCCTGTCGGCGGCCGACCGCGTCAGCGGCGCTGCCAGTCGACCCAATGGCAGGTCGCATCGGGGCGATCGCCCGTCTGGTGGCCGATCTCGACGCCGCTGCTGAGCGGGGCATCGTTGGCGTCGATCACCGTGAGCGTCAGGCGGCGGGGCGGGCCGGTCACCGGGAAGTCGTACAACCCCTTATCGCCGGGGCCGGTCTTGGAGACGGCGTACTGCACGTTGCCGTATTCGTCCACCAGCTTCAGCCGGATATCGGGCAGCAGGTTGCCGGCGCGATCCGTCACCTTGCCCAGCACATAGTTGCCGGGGCAGTCGCCCACGGTATCGCGGACAGGCGCGGCCAGGATGTAGGGGAAGGCGTCGGCCGGCTCTTCGGTGGGGGTCGCGGTCTCGGTCGGCCCCTCGGCCGACGCGGCGGCGGGCGTCGGGGTCTCAGCGAACTGGACAGCGGCGGCTGTCGGAGGCAATGCGGCCACGTCGGCCGGCGTCGCCACGACCAGGATCGTGGCGGTCGGCCGGCCCGCGGTCTCGGCCGGCGCGACGGCGGCAGTCGACGGTGGGCCGTCCGGCGTGGACAACGGCTGTATCGCCTGGGCGGTCATCTCGGTCGAAGGCGTCCAGGCCGGGCGCGGCACAAAGTCGCTCCGTAACCGAGTCAGCAGGAACCGGGCGCCGAAGACGCCGGCGATGCCTGCCAGCAATAAGATGACCACAAAAAGGAGCGCGTAACCGCGTCGAGCCATATCCCACCTGAGCGTCAGAGAGCGGTTCAGCCGCCGATTGCACTGCAACGAGCAAATTATACTCCAATCGCGCCAAACCGATAAATGAGCTTGCATGCTGAGCGCCCCCTGCGCGTTTTGCAGGATTCCGGCCCCTGTGCTATAGTAACGGCTGTGCGGGCGAGTAGCTCAGCTGGTTAGAGCGCACGGTTCACATCCGTGAGGTCACGGGTTCGAGTCCCCTCTCGCCCACTGTAGACCTCACGGGCAGGCGATTTGTCTGCCCGTGAGGCTTTTGGTATCGAAGCTCATTCCGCAGTACGGCTCGAAAACTCCCCCCATTCGAGAGCGCTTGCTCATCCGACGGCTTTGTGGCATAGTCCAGTCATGATCAGCTGCGGCCAGGCCGGCGTGCAGCCGCGCAACGCTGTCGCATCCGCGCCAACTGCACATGTTGGCTGCTTTCGAGGGCACAATGAGCGAATACCAGTACTACGAATGGCAGACCATCGATCGCGCCCTGACCGCGGCAGAACAGGCCGCGGTGGACAAGCTGTCGAGCCATATCGACGTCACCCCGACGCGCGCCTGGGTCGAGTATCACTGGAGTGGGTTCAAGCACGACCCCAAACAGGTGCTGGCGCGCTACTTTGACGCCTTCCTCTACTACGCCAACTGGGGAAATCAGCGGCTGGCCTTCCGCTTCCCCAAGGGGCTGCTGGACGAAAACGCGCTCCAGCCCTATCTGTGGGAGTACTGCTCGGAGCTGGAAACGATCGGCGACTGGCTGATCCTGGACATCTCCTACTCTGACGAGGATGGCGGTCACTGGTTCGAGGACGAGGCGCGGCTTTCGGCGCTGACGCCGCTGCGTGACGACATCCTGAACGGCGACCACCGCGCGCTCTATCTGGCCTGGCTGCTGGCCGCGGCTGCCAACGATATCGACGAGGAGCTGGAGCCGCCGATCCCGCCGGGCCTCAAGGAGCTGTCCGCGCCGCTGACAGAGTTCATGCATTTCTTCGAGCTGGATCCGTTCCTGGTGCAGGCGGCCGCGCAGGCCAGCGAGCCGCTCCGCCCTGCGCCGGCGCTCGCGCTGGATGCGCTCATCGCCCGCCTGCCGCGGGCCGAGTGCGACGCGTTTCTGCGCCGGTTGGCCGCGGGGGAGCCGTTGCTGGCGCTGAAGCTCAACCGGCGCTTGCAGGAGCTGGCTGGCCCGCCTGCCAGGCCGCAGCCAGCCGCGCCGCGGCGCGCCTGGGCCGAGCTGCGCGAGACGGCTAAACGGCTGCGCCAGGCCGACGCGCGTCGCCAGCAGGCCGAGGCGGAGGCCCGCCGGATCAAAGACCTGCACGACTTTGCGCCCTATGCGGAGCAGGCCTGGCGCGATATCCAGGCGTTGATCGAGGAGAGGAAGGCGCAGCCCTACGATCAGGCGGCGGCGTTGCTGGTCAAGCTACGCGATCTGGCCGTCTTCCAGGATCGGCTGCCGGAATTCCAGGCCAGGCTGGCGGCCCTACAGACGGAGTACGCCAGCCGGCCGGCCTTCCAGAAGCGGCTGCACAAGGCCGGGCTGGTGTGAGATGACCCGGCCCGGCATCCTGCGCCGTGACTGTTCATCGTTCCGTCGGAATATACTATGCCCATCGCCATGATCGCCGATGAGGCCGCGCGGATCGGCGGCTGGACAGACATCGTTTGAGCCGACGTCGACCGCCACGCGGCCCGATTCCAGGCCGGGCCGTCCATCCAGCCTGACCACAATATCCGCGTCCTGCCGCTATCTCCCCTCGACCGCGGGCCGCCCCCGCCGCTCGTCCCGCGACGTCGCCCAAGATGTCTCCACTCAAGTTTCCAGCCAGAATTATCGCTGCCGTAAGAGTTTCTGAGGGCTTGACACGGCCTCAGTGCAGTACTATTATAATTACGCCTGACCGTTCTGGTGGGCAAGTCTCTCGCCCCAGGGCCCGCTGCCGCAGAGTGCCGCGGGCCTGATACTGCCAAGGGCTTCGTTAAATGCCGGATGGCCTTGCTGGGAAGTCGGCAGTTGCAGCGGCTGTCCGCCTCGGGATTTTCCGCCAAACACGGAAGACGCCGTCGCGCCGGTTGTTGTGTGTAGGTTCCCCTGTCGTTGCCATCCGGCTCTGCGCAGCAGTTGCGCATTATAAGGAGCACCGCATGCAACCGCGCACAACCTCTCCTATCTTCCATCTGATGTTGAGCGCCATCCTCCTGGCCGCGCTGGCGCTGAGCGCCCCGCCGGCCGCCGCAGCCGCGGGGCAGCCACCGCGCGAACTTCCCGCGGAACTCGCACCGACCGACCCGGCAGCCGCGCCCCGGGTCGCGCTGGGCAGCCTGCTCAACCCCGACGGCAGCCTTAACCTGCCGGCCGAGGGCATCCCGGGCAGCATCGACCCCGCCGGCTTCGCCCTGGTCAGCGGCCCCGACGAAGCGCCTCGCTTCGCCCCGACCGCGCCGGGGGATGAAAACTGGACCGAAGGTTTTAGCCCGTTCGGGCTGAACGGCTCCATCTTTGCCCTGGCCTGGGACGGGACGAACCTCTACGCCGGCGGGGCCTTCACGACCGCCGGGGACGTCGCGGCCTCTGATATCGCCCGCTGGGATGGCAGCGCCTGGCACGCGCTAGGCAGCGGGATGAACGGCTACATCTACGCGCTGGCCTGGGGCGGAGGGAACCTCTATGCTGGCGGGGATTTCATTACCGCCGGGGGCGTCACGGCCGACTACATCGCCCGCTGGGACGGCAGCGCCTGGTACGCGCTGGGCGATGGGATGGATAACACCGTCTACGCCCTGGCTTGGGACGGGGCGAACCTCTACGCCGGCGGCGCGTTCACCAGCGCCGGGATTGAGAACGCCAGCTACATCGCCCGCTGGGACGGCAGCGCCTGGTACGCACTGGGCGATGGGATGGATAACACCATCTACGCCCTGGCCTGGGACGGGGCGAACCTCTACGCCGGCGGCGCGTTCACCAGCGCTGGGATTGAGAACGCCAGCTACATCGCCCGCTGGGACGGCAGCGCATGGTACGCGCTGGGCGATGGGATGGATAACACCGTCTACGCCCTGGCCTGGAACGGGGCGCACCTCTACGTGGGCGGGGCATTCACCATCGCCGGGAGTGAGGATGCCAACCACATCGCCCGCTGGGACGGCACGGCCTGGAGCACGCTGGGCAGCGGAATGGACGACGTGGTCCGCGCCGTAGCCTGGGGCGGCACAACCCTCTACGCGGGCGGGGATTTCACCACCGCCGGGGGCGTCACGGCCAACCATATCGCCCACTGGGATGGCAGCGCCTGGTACGCGCTGGGCAGCGGGACGGGCGGCGGGATCGCCTACAATCTCGCAGAACTCACGGCGATTGTCAACCAGGCGCTCATCGAAAGCCCCACTGCCACGGTGCTGCTCGAAGAATCCGTCATCGGCTGGAAGGAGTACGAGATGGAGGTGATGCGCGACTGTGCGGACAACGCCATTATCGTCTGCTCCATTGAGAACCTCGACCCGATGGGCGTCCACACCGGCGATTCGATCACCGTCGCGCCGGCGCAGACGCTCAC
>MWBF01000235.1 GCA_002068935.1 Chloroflexi bacterium ADurb.Bin325 | reverse complement strand
TCCGACCGAGCCAGGGGGCACGGTCAGAGACCGGCCCCAGCGTTTCTCGGCTAGGCTTGAGGTCGGGGGTTGTTTGGCCCCCATCCCCCGACCCCTTCCCCTGACCCGACAGGGGCAGGGGAGAAAGCGAACTCCCTCCCCTGCGCAGCCTTGCTCTGGCCGGTCTCCGACCGAGCCAGGGGGCACGGTCAGAGACCGGCCCCAGCGTTTCTCGGCTAGGCTTGAGGTCGGGGGTTGTTTAGCCCCCATCCCCTGGCCCCTTCCCCCGTCCCGACAGGGGCAGGGGGAACGCAGATTCCCTCCCCTGCGCAGCGGGGGAGGGCCGGGGTGGGGGCCTTCGCCGCCGCGCGACATTTGACAGATGGGCCAGCCCGGTTATAATCCCTGCAATTCGATACACGGAAACCGTTGACCGGGACGAGTACGCGACGCGGAAACGCCAGAGAACACAGGCCACCGGTTGAGAGCCTGCCCCGTCGAAGCCCGCGGAAAACCCCCCGGGAGCGAACGCCCCAAATCTGGCCGCCAGCCGACATCTCATGACGAGGGCTGGTCGGGGACAGTATGGCGTTCCGACAGGCCACGTTACGGCTGACAAAGGGCCGCCCTGCACCAGAACAGGGTTGGCCGATATTGGGTGGAACCGCGAAGCCCCTCGCCCCATGATGGCGAGGGGCTTCTTGCTGTGCCGATAATCCGTTGCGGTCGGTCTCCGACCCGACACCCGCGGACAACTGGAGGAAACCCATGCAGATCATGAAGTTCGGCGGCACGTCCGTCAACGACGCCAAAGCCATCGCCCAGGTGGCCGCGATCGTGGCCGACCAGGCCGCGCACTCGGATGGCCTGGTCGTCGTGACATCCGCCATGCGCGGCATCACCGACCTGCTCATCGACTCGGCCCGCGCCGCGGCCGCCGGCGATCGACAGAAATATCGCGACGCGCGGCTGACCATCATCGCGCGACACCGCGACGCCGCGGAGGCGCTGGTCCAGGATCTCGACGACCTGAGCCACCTGCAGGAGCAGACCGACGAGCGCGTGCGCGAGTTCGAGCGCCTGTGCATGGCCGTCGCCATCCTTGGCGAGCTGACCGACCGGGGGCTGGCCGTCATCTCGGGCCTGGGTGAGCGGCTGCTTGCGCCCATCCTGGCCGCGGCCATCCGCGCGCGCGGCCTGGCCGTGGAGGCAGTGGACGCCGGCGAGCTGATCGTCACGGACGAGAACTACATCTCCGCCGCGCCGGACATGGCGCTGAGCCGCCAGATGACGCGGGATCGGCTGCTGCCGCTGCTCGAACGCGGGGCCCTGCCCGTCGTGACCGGCTTTGTCGCGGCCACGCGCGACGGCGTGCCGACCGTGCTCGGCCGCGGGGGGTCGGACTACTCGGCCGCCATCCTGGCCGCGGCGCTCGGTGCGGACGAGATCCAGATCTGGACGGACGTGGACGGCGTGCTGACCGCGGACCCGCGCATCGTGCCGGAGGCGCGACCGCTGCCGGAGCTGACCTACAGCGAGGCCGCGGAGCTGGCCTACTTCGGCGCAAAGGTGCTGCACCCCAAGACCATGCTGCCCGCGATCGACCTCGGCATCCCGATCAGCGTGCGCAACACCTTCAACCCGCGCTTCCCCGGCACGATGGTCGTCAGCCAGACGAGCAACGGCGGACAGGTCAAGGCGCTCACGGTGATCCACAGGCTGGCGCTCGTGACCATCGCGGGCCGCGGCATGATGGGCGTGCCCGGCATCGCGGCGCGCACGTTCGCCGCCGTCGCACAGCAGGGCGCGAACGTCCTGATGATCTCGCAGGCGTCCTCGGAGCAGAGCATCTGCTTCGTCGTGCCGGAGACGGATGCGGCCAGCGTCAGCAGGGGGCTGGAACACGCCTTCGAGGAGGAAATCCGCCGCCGGCTCATCGACCGGGTCACGGTCGAGCACGACATCGTGATCGTCGCCATCGTGGGCGAGGGGATGCGCGGCACGCCGGGCATCGCGACGCGCATCTTCGGCGCGCTGGGCGAGCGCGGCATCAACGTCATCGCGATCGCCCAGGGCTCCTCCGAGGCGAACATCTCGCTGGTGCTGGCCGAGGCCGACGCCGACACCGCGGTGCGCTATATCCACAGCGCGTTTGCGCTCGGCCAGACGGCCACGGCGAGGCCGGCATGAACCCCATCCCGCTGATCATCTTCGGCGCGGGCAACGTGGGCCGCGCGCTCGTCCGACAGTTGTTGGAGACCGTCGACTATCACCTGGCGCGGCACCGCATGGCCTTCAGCATCGTCGCGTGGTGCGACAGCGACGGCGCGCTGGTCGACGAGCGCGGCATCCGCGCCGGCGTGCTGCACCGCGCCGTCGAGGCGAAGGCCGCGGGCGTCCGCCTCGCGGACACCGAGATCGGCTACCGCCAGGACGACCCCGGCGCAATCGTGGACGTGGCCGGCCACGACAGGTGCATCGTCGTCGATGTGACGGCTACGGCCGCCACCGTCCCCGCGCTGGAGCTGGCCCTTCGCCGCGGCTATGCGGTCGCGACGGCCAACAAGCTGCCGATGAGCGGCCCGCAGGAGCTGTTCGACCGGCTGACCGGCGAGGGCCGCTGCCGTTACGAGTCCACGGTCGGCTCGGCCGTGCCCGTCATCGAGACCGCGCTCGCGCTCGGCCGCGCCGCGGACCGGGTGGACGCGGTGCAGGGCGCGCTTAGCGGGACGCTGGGCTTTATCGCGACCGGCCTGGAGGCCGGCCGCGCCTTCTCCGCGCTGGTGCGGGATGCGATGGCCCGCGGATACACCGAGCCGGATCCGCGCGCAGATCTGGGCGGAATGGACGTAGCGCGCAAGGCGCTCATCCTCGCGCGCACGCTCGGCTGGCGGCTGGAGCTGGCCGACGTGGCCGTCGGCTCGCTCGTCCCGCCGGCGCTGACGGAGCTGCCGCTGGATGCATTCCTGGAGCAACTCCCCGCGCTCGACGGGCAGTATGCGGAGCAGGCCGCGGCCGCGCACGCGGCGGGCAACGTCCTGCGTTATGTCGCCGAGATGCGCGACGGGCAGGCGAAGGTGGGGCTGCAAACGGTCCCGCGGTCGAGCGCGCTCGGCCTGTTGCAGGGCAACGACAACCTCGTGGCCTTCCATACACGCTATTACCCCGACACCCCCCTCGTGCTGCAAGGCCGCGGCGCGGGCGTGGAGGCTGCCGCCGCGGGCGTCCATAGCGATATCGTCGTCCTCGCCCAAGGGCAGGTCGAATGACGGAAAGGAAATCGCAGATGCAACCCAACTCCAAGATCAAGGTCGGCATCCTCGGCGCGACCGGCGCGGTCGGCCAGCGCTTCATCCAGTTGCTGGCGGATCACCCCTGGTTCGAGATCGCCGCGCTGACGGCCTCCGACCGATCGGTCGGCAAGACCTATGCCCAGGCGTGCAAATGGCTGCTGCGCGGGGGGATGCCCGCGCCGGTCGCCGGCATGACGCTCGTGCCCACCGAGCCGGCCGCGCTGGACCCCGCGATCAAGGTGCTCTTCTCCGCGCTGCCGAGCGGCCCCGCGGGCGCGGCCGAGGATGCGCTGGCCGACGCCGGCTTCGCCGTCTGCTCCAACGCGAACGCGCACCGCATGGATGCGGACGTGCCGCTGCTCATCCCCGAGGTCAACCCCGAACACACCGGGCTGATCCCGATCCAGCAGGCGCGGCGCGGGAGCCAGGGCTTCATCACGACCAACCCGAACTGCACCAGCACGCACCTCGTCTGCGCGCTCAAGCCGCTGCACGATGCGTTCGGCCTGACCGCGGTCAACGTGGTGACGATGCAGGCGCTCTCCGGCGCGGGCTACCCCGGCGTCGCATCGCTCGACATCCTCGATAACGTCGTGCCCTATATCGGCGGCGAGGAGGAGAAGGTCGAGGCGGAGCCGCGCAAGCTGCTCGGCGTCCTGGCCGACGGCGCGATCGTCCCCGCGGACTTCGTGGTCAGCGCGCAGTGCAACCGCGTGGCCGTGCGCAACGGCCACCTGGAGGCGGTCAGCGTCAAGCTGGCGCGCCGCGCTACGCTGGAGGAGGTGGCCGAGGCCTTCGTCAGCTATCGGGGCGAGCCGCAGCGGCTGGGCCTGCCGAGCGCGCCCGACCCGGCCATCATCCTCTACACCGAGGCGGACCGGCCGCAGCCGCGCCTGGATCGGCTGGCCGGCAAGGGCATGGCGACGGGTGTGGGCCGTCTGCGCCCCGACCCGCTGTTCGACTACAAGTTCATCGTGTTGGGCCACAACACGATCCGCGGCGCGGCCGGCGGCTCGCTGCTGAACGCCGAGCTGCTGGTCAGCCAGGGCTATCTGAAGGCTTAGCGATGTCTGACCAAATCTCGCTCTATGACCTGTTCGGCGACCTGGTGATCTATCGCGACCTGAACGCGGTCGATGCGCGGCTGCCGCGCTTTGCCGATATCTGGCGCGAGGTGGGGCTGCCCGGCCCGGCGACGCCCCGCAAGCTGGACGAGGCCTATGCGCAGGCGCTGGCCCGGCTAATCGGGGCCGCGGCGCACGGCCGCATGGCCGAAATCGTCTATATCGGCGACACGATGTTGAGCGACGGCGGCGCGTTCTTCAACCTGCGCCGGCACACGGGCTGGCGCGGCTGGTGCTTCATCGGCGCGGAGAAGGAAGAGGCCCTCGAGGTCGTCCAGCAGGACGGGCTGTATCAGGCCAACCGCTGGCGCGCGCTCGCGGACTTTGCGGCCTGGCTGTGTCAGCAGGGCGCGCAGCTCGCCGGCGGGACGGTCGTGCTCGTGGACATCGACAAGACGCTGCTGGGCGCGCGCGGGCGCAACGACCGCGCCATCGACCGGGCGCGCGTGGCCGCCATCGAGGCCACGCTGGCCGAGACGCTGGGGCCGTCCTACGACCATGATGCCTTCCGCCGCGCCTATGCCGCGCTCAACGTCCCCAAGTATCACCCCTTCACCGCGGACAACCAGGATTTCCTGGCCTACACCTGCATGATGCTGCTGGCCGGCGCGGGCACGCTCGAGGGCCTGCTGGCGGAGATCGAGGCGGGCCGACTGGCCAGCTACCGCGACTTCATGCAGCGCGTCGATGCGCAGAAGGCCCGGCTCGCGCCCGCGGCCGTCGTCGCGCTGCACGATGACATCTATGCGCGCACCTTGGCCGGCGACCTCACGCCCTTCAAGGCGTTCCGCCGCCGCGAATATCGCGAGACCGTGGCGCGGATGGGCAGCCTGCCCGAGGGGACGCCGCTGGCGCAGCGCTTCGTGGAGGAAATCTGCGCGACGCAGGAGGTCGTGGACATCGTGCGCTGGCTGGCCAGCCGCGGCTGCCTGCTGGTCGCGCTGTCGGACAAGCCCGACGAGGCGACCACGCCGACGCCGGAGCTGGCCGCGGCCGGCTATCCCCCGCTGCACCGCAAGGCGGTGGACATCGTGGGCCCGTCCATCGCGGGGGAGCTGCCGAAATTCTGAGCTTTTCAAGCAGCCTCTCAACGTGCTCTGGCCGGTCTCCGCTCCTCCTGGCTCGGTCGGAGACCGGCCAGAGCAATTCAGATTGGACAGGATTCACAGGATTTACACCGTCCAGGACGAAAATGTCGGAAGCACCCTGAGCGGAGGGCGTCGCGCAGCGACGCCCGCAGTCGAAGGGGCGGCCCTCACGTCCGCTCCTTCGACTGGCCTTTCGTCGTCGGC
>MWBF01000234.1 GCA_002068935.1 Chloroflexi bacterium ADurb.Bin325 | reverse complement strand
GCGTAACCATCGGCGCCGACGCCGTCGTCGGCCCCGCCAGCGTCGTCACCAAGGACGTGCCCCCCGGCGAAATGTGGGCCGGCAGCCCCGCCCGCCTCATCGCCCACCGCACCGACCCCTCCAAACGCGCCAAATTCAAGCGCGACCTCGAACTCGCCGCCCTCTTCGGCCTCGACACCGCGGCCGAGGACAACGCAGGCGGGCAGGAATAGGTGCCGGAAGCGCGAGAGTTGTGAACGGCCAACGGATGAGGCCGTTATGCCGCAAAAAAAGAGGGCGCAGCAAGCAGCGCCCCTACATGCGCCACACCAGGCACGCGTCTTGTAGGGGCGCTGCTTGCTGCGCCCTGCAGCGGACACGAAAGCCCACACGAGCCCGGCGCTCCGGGCCATTGCGGTCTGTCTATTGCGCGGCGTTGTAGTTGGTCACGCGGAGGGCGGCCTCTCCCTTCGGGAGGGCGTAGGCGGGCACTTCGGCCGTGACGGTGCGGGTCTCGCCGGGAAGAAGGCTGAAGTAGTTCTCAGACCAGTAGGTGGGGCCGATCTCCAGGCCCGTTTCCGGGTTCGTGGCGGCGAGCTGCACCAGAAACGCCACATGCGGCGAGGGGTTGGACACGACCGCCTCCAGCCGGAGGCCGTTTGCGTCGCGGGTCTGCTTCAATTCGGCAACCGGGGTGACCTTGGGCAGGTCCGCCAGGGCCTTGAAGTCCGCCATGCTCTTCGGCTCCACCTTGAAGTCGCCGCCCAACATCTCCAGGTCGCGGCCGGGGATGTCCGGCGTGTAGATGCGCAGCGCGGCGTCTCGCGCGTTTCGCCAGGATTGGACGCCGGCGATGTGCGTGTCGGCCCAGGCCGGGCCGCGCGCGAGCACATCGGTCGTCCACCAGAGCAGGCCGAACGTGCGAGCCGCGTCGTTCAGGGCGAACGCCGCGTCGATGACGACCCAGCAGGGCATGTCGGACACGAAGAAGACCGAGCGATCCCACTGCACGCCGGCCGCGGCGTCGGTCACGCGCACGCGCGCGATCTCGACATCGCCCAGCCGCGTCAGGTAGAGCCGCTCGGCCGTCACGGGGCGGTAGCGGCCCAGGTCGCGCAGCGCGGTCGCATCCGCCCCGGCCGACAGCGCGCCGGGCCGCCAGATCAGCCGGTTGTGGTAGTAGTCGCCGCGGTACATGCCGTCGGGCGGGGACTCGCGATAGCCGCCCTCGTGCAGCAGCACCGTGCCGTCGTGGACCAGGAGCGAGAAGCCGCCCTCGTCCGCGTGGCCGTGGTGCATCTTCTCCGCGGAGACGGCCAGGGTCGTGCGCAGGTAGTCGCGCGCGACGCGGCCGTAGCTGCCCTCGTCGCGGTAGTTGAGGCAGGCATAGGCGGCGCGCGCCTCCCAGCCCGTGCGGAAGACGACCTTCTTGACGACGAGGTCATCCAGCGCGTCGTGCAGCGGGTCCGCGGGCGCGGCGGGCTGCATGGCGTCATCGCACCAGCGCCAGGCCAGCAGGAGCGCCTGCGCGCCGTGGATGTTGGGCGTCGTGCCCTCCGACGCCTCCCACAGCCGCGCCGCGGCCCACTTCATCAGCGGGTCGCGGTAGGTCGCCGCGCCCCACTCCAGACAGGCCAGCCACTCCCACTGGCCGGACGCCTGCCAGTGGCTGTCGCCGATGTCGGGCAGGATGCCCACCGGCGACATGAGCTGGCTGGCCGCGCGCAGCGTCAGCCGCGGCTGCACGAAATCGACCAGCGCGGGGGCCTGCCCGCGCGCCTCGGCGTACTGCACCAGCGCGCGCAGCCAGTGCGCCTGGTACATCACGGCGTCCTCGATGCTCCAGCGGCCCCAGCTCTCCTCGGCCAGCTCGTCGGCCATCTCCGTCCAGGCGTCCGCGCGCGCGTGTTCGGGGAAGGCCCGCGCGCAGATGGCCAGGCTGGCCGCGCGGAGCAGCGCGCGGTTGTGGCCGCCCCATTCGGGGAAGCGCCAGATGGGGCGCAGGCTGTCCGCCGCGATCTCGGCCAGCCGGGCGTATGTCGCGGCGTCCAGCGCGAGGCGGATGCGCGCGCAGGCCGCGCCGTAGACGAGCGGGTCGAACGTGGTGTCGAGCGGCGGCACGCCCTCCGCATATTCGGGCCGCGTCGCGATGACCTCGGCGGGCAGCAGCCGCGTCCACTCCGGGAAGCGCAGCAGGATGTCCGCGGCCTCGTGCGCATAGGCGATATCGCCGGTCTGCTCATGGAGGAATGCGGCGACCGCGGCCATGTGGAGCGACCAGCGCGGGGGCGAGTAGCCGAACAGCGTGTTCAGCGCGGCGTTGGCGCGGAACTGTTTCTGCCAGGCCGCGATCTCGGCGTCGAGGCGGCCGTGTTCGCGCGCGTATGCGGCGCGGATGTAACGGAGATAGTCGTCGCGTGTGGGCATGGGCCGGGCGCCTCCGAACAGGGCTGATGTGATTTTGGACAGGATTTACAAGATTGACAGGATTCTATAGATCAAATCCTGTGAATCCTGTGAATCCTGTCTGGATAGAGCCGTCGCTTGATATGATTTTGGACAGGATTTACAAGATTGACAGGATTCTATAGATCAAATCCTGTGAATCCTGTCAATCCTGTCTAAATAATCGTCGCGGATATGATTTTGGACAGGATTTACAAGATTGACAGGATTTTATAAGTTAAATCCTGTGAATCCTGTCAATCCTGTCTAAATAAAACCGTGCTGGCCTTCGGCTGCGCCTAGAGCTACACGTTCTGCGCGGGCGCGGAGTCGTCATTCGTGTAGCCAGAGATGCGGAAGCGATCCGCGGCCCAGGCCGGATCCTGGAACAGCAGCCCCGCATCCGGGTCGGCGTAGAACGCGGGCGGCGGATAGGCGCGCCAGCCATCGCCGTCGAGCGCCTGCTCCCGCCCGGCCGACCGCACCTGCTCGATCATCAGGCGGCGCAGCGCGGCGGTCTGCTCCAGATAGCCGACCGTCTCCGCGCGGTTGCGCGTCTCCTCCGGGTCGACGCGCAGGTCGAACAGGAACTCACGGTTCTCCGCCGCGGAGTAGATGTACTTCCAACGCTCGGTCAGCGCCATGTAGGCGGCGCGGTTGTACGCGTCCGCGGGGCCGGCCTGGTAATGGCCGAACACCGCGGGCCGCAGTCGCGGCTCATCGGCCAGCGCGGCGAGATCCACGCCGTCCAGCGCCAGGCCGTCCGCGGCAACCCCGGCCGCGGCCAGGAAGGTGGGCATGATATCGACGAGGGACGCGGGCGCGGCCACGCGCTCGCCCCTGCCGAAGCGGGCGGGGTAGCGCACGACCAGCGGCACGTGCGCCGCGGAGCGCAGGAAGCTGCGCTTGCCGAAGCAGTCGTAGTCGCCCAGGAACTCGCCATGATCGGACGCCCAGAGGATGAGCGTGTCGTCCAGCTCGCCCTGCGCCTCTAGCTCGGCGAGGATGCGGCCCACGTTGTAGTCGATGAACGATACCTGCGCATAGTAATACGCCTTCATCATCTGGAGCAGCCGGTCATCGAGGCCCGCATCGCGGAACTTGTAGCGGTTCTGCATCCGGTTGATGTGGGTCCAGAGATTGTGGGCGTCGGGCGGCCGCTTGGGCAGCGGCATCTCGGGCCCGCGGTAGAGCTTGTGCCAGGGCGCGGGCGGGGAGAAGGGCGGGTGGGGCGCGATGAAGCTGCTCCACAGGAGGAACGGCCGCGCCCGGTCGCGCTGGCGCAGATACTCGATGCTGCGATCCGCGACCCAGTGCGAGTTGTGCGCGTGCGCGGGCAGGGGCGACCGCTGCGGGATGTAATACATCTCCCCGCGCACGCCCTGCGGCTCGGTGACATCGTGATAGCCCTGCTCGATCAGCCCGGCCTGGAACTGATCCAGCGGCGGCCCGCCCAGCTCCTCGCTGATGACGCGCGAGGTGAAGCCGCGCATCGCCGCCGGGTCGGGCGTGAAGTGCATCTTGCCGACGCCGTGCGTCTCGTAGCCGGCCGCGGCCAGCGCGGACATGAAGGTCGGGCGGTCGGGCGTGACCGCCGGCATGGGGTAGTTGTTCTCGTAACAGCCGGTGCGCGTGGCGTACTGGCCGAAGATCAACGAGCAGCGCGCGGGCACGCAGACCGGCGCCGGCGTGTGCGCCTGGGTGAAATGCGTGCCCTCGGCGCAGAGGCGGTCGAGCACCGGCGTGCGGATGACGGGGTTGACCGCGCCCAGCGTGTCCCCGCGCTGCTGGTCGGTGAAGATGAAGAGGATGTTGGGCGGCATGGCAGCTCCCGTATTGTCGGCGTGCGATTCTACGTCCGAAAGATGCGCGCGATCCGGGCCATGTCGAACTTTTCGGTCCGGTCGTAGTTGTAGACGCCGTTCTGTTCCTGCTCGACATCGGTGAGCTGCGTGTAGCAAAAGCCGGTGATGTGCGGGTGCGAGCGCAGCGCGACCAGCATCCCCTCGAGCCGGGCGTAGAACTCGTCGAGGTCGCGCGGGCCCTGGCCGTAACCCCACGAATTTTCGGCAAACGGGCGGTGATCCGGCGGGATCCACTTGATGCCGCCGAACTCGTCCACGATGTACGGCTGGCCCTCGTATTCGGGCTCGCGGTCGGGATAGTTGCGCCACGGCTTGCCGTCGGCCAGCGCGAGCTGGGCCGCCAGCTTCGCGGGGTCCTGTTCGTAGGTGTGGACGGTCCAGATGTCGGTGCGCGCGTGGCTGTAGCCGCTGGCGTCGTTGACCGGCCGCGTGGGGTCGAGGCTGCGGCACAGCTCATATGCGTCGATGTGCAGCCGGTTGTGCTGGCGGCGGTCGCCGGTGTCCCACGTCTCGTTGAAGGGCGTCCAGGCGATGATCGAGGGATGGTTGCGGTCGCGCATCAGGATCTCGCGCCACTCGCCCAGGAAGTTGCGCGCGCTGATCGGCTCCTTGACGTCCAGCCCCCACGAGGAGGACTCGCCCCACGTGAGATAGCCCAGCCGGTCGGCCCAGTAGTGGAAACGCTCCTCGAACACCTTCTGGTGCAGCCGCGCGCCGTTGAAGCCGGCGGCCATCGAGAGCTCGATATCGCGGCGCAGCGCGGCGTCGTCCGGCGCGGTCCAGATGCCGTCCGGGTAGAAGCCCTGATCCAGCACCAGGCGCAGATAGATGGGCCGATTATTGAGATAGATCTGGTTGCCCTCGATGTGCACCTTGCGCAGCCCGGCATAGCTCTCGACATAGTCCAGCGTTTCGCCCGCCTCGTCGATGACCTCCAGCGTCAGATCGTACAGGAACGGATCTTCCGGCGACCAGGGCCGCGCGCCGCCGAGCTCGAGGATGCACGGCACGCCGCTCGCGGCGGTGCTCGTCTTCTGCGAGATGATCCGGTCGTCGTGTATCAGCCGCGCCCGAAAGGTCAGGCCGCGGCGCTGCGCAAAGAAGGTCGGGGTGATGATGAAGCGCTCGTCGTCGAGGTCGGGCACGACCTGGACCGACTGCACGCCGTAGGGGTGCGCGGCCTCGAGCCAGACGGTCTGCCAGATGCCGGTCGTGCGGGTGTAGTGACAGTTGTGCGAGGCGTAGCGCATCGACTGCTTGCCGCCGGGCTGGTGGCCGTGCCGCGTGTCGTCGTGCACGTAGAGCACGAGGTTATGACTGCGGCCTGGCTCGACATAAGCGGTGATGTCGAAGGTGAACGAGACCGTGCCCCCGTAGTGGCGGCCCACGCTGCGCCCGTCGATGAAGGCC
>MWBF01000233.1 GCA_002068935.1 Chloroflexi bacterium ADurb.Bin325 | reverse complement strand
GCGACGTCCGCGTGCGCGTGCGCGTCCCCGAAAGGCCGGCCAGCGTCCGCCTGGAGCCGGGGGGCGCGACGCCCGTCTGGGACTATGTGGACGGCGTCGTGACCGTGCAGGTGCCCGCAGTATTCATCCACTGCGCGGTCGCCATCGCGTAACCTTGGATTTACAAGATGGGCGGGGCGATGGACGCCATTATGCGCGGCAATTCTCAAACAGATCGGAGCACCTTGAGCGGGGTGGTCATGGCCCTGGGGCCACCGTTCAGGATGAAGATGCTGGGAGCACCCTGAGCGGAGGGCGTCGTGCAGCGACGCACGCAGTCGAAGGGGCGGCCACTTTCGGGTTAGTACAAGGAGGTCGTCCACTATGAACGACCGCGAACGCTTCGTTAACTACATGATCGGCCGGCCGGTCGACCGGCCGCCCTTCTGGCTGTTCTGGGGCCCCTGGGACACGACCTGGGAGCGCTGGCGCGCGGAGGGCATGCCGGCCGTCGTCGTATGACGCTCGGAGTGCCTCCGTTTTCGTTCTATCTGGAATTGCTATTTGGCCGCCAACAACATGACCTGGTGTATAATAGCAGCGCGATTTTATAGACATACGTGGGCAGCCAGCACCCCGAAGCGCCAGAAAGACCGATCAGGGAGCACCATATGCCAAACAAACTGGGATTCTACCTGCACAGTTTCGAAATTGGCGAACACAAAGGCGACCTGTTCCGGGCCATCCAGGATGTCCGGCCGCCGACCCTGCTTGTCCATGCGTGGGATCAGGTGGATCAGCTCCGCCGCCTCTCGCCCGACTCCTTCATCATCGGTCGGATGGACTATTTCGGCCGGGATCGCCGTCCGGTCAAGGATCTCATCATGCCCTGGCTGGACAGCGACGATCCCGAGGCCCGCGGCCGCGAGTTCGCAGAGCACATCCTAACCGATAACTTCGAAATGGCGCTGCGAAAGGAGGACAATCGCCTGCTCATCGACGCGTGGATGAGCCTGAACGAAGCCGTGCCCGGCCCCCGCTCGCCGCAGTTCAAAGAGAAGCCCGACGAGGTCGGCCGGCGGCTGCGCGCATACGACGCGTTCCAGATCGGGTTCCGCAACAAGCTGATGGAGCGCGGCATCGAGGCGGTCGCCTTCAACTTCGGCGCGGGCAACTTCGGCGCGGCCGACGATTACTGGCAGTTCTTCCGGCACACCCTGGACAGCTATATCTACCTGGGCTTCCACGAATACGGCTGGCCCGCACTGTCCAAGACGGTCGACCCGGAGGCCGCGTCCAGCGCGGGCACGTATCAGCCCATCGTCGCAGAACTGAGCCGGCGCTCAGGCCGCGGCTACCAGGCCATCCTGACCGAGGCCGGGCTGACGATGATGTACAAACACCCCGATTACGAGGACAAGGGCTGGCTCCACGTGCCGCCCGCGGACCGGCCCATCAAGGCCGTCACGCAGGAGGACTACTGGCGGTCGCTGGCCTGGCTGAACACGACCCTGAATCGGGACCCGGCGGCGCTCGGCGCCTGCCTCTTCGAGGTCGGCCACCACGGGGACTGGGCAACTTTTCGACACTTCGGACAGGATAACAGCGGGCAGCGCATCTGGCTCATCGACAGCATCCGTCAGCTCGCGCAGGCCGAACGTAGCGCGGGCGCCAGAAGCGCGCTGGCGCAGGAGCCGCGGCCTGTGCGCACACAGCGCGGCCGCGTCGTGGACGCGCGCGGATCCGGCGTCGATGGCGCGTTCATCAGGCTGGCTGCGGACGCCGAGACGCTGGGCGCGGACCCGCGGGCCGTAGCCCACAACCGCGGCGCGGTGACCTGGACGCGAAGCATCACGGGTTACAGCGGCAACCTGTGGAACTGCTGGCGGAAGTACATTGCGCCGGACGTGGCCGGCATTACGTGGGAGGAATTTCGCGCGGAGGTCGAGGCTTACAACCCGACCCTGCGGCAGACCGGCGGCCGCCTGGAAAGCGCCCGCACCTACTACCTGCCAGAGAACCGCGTCTTTCCCGATACGCGCAGCGCCGCGCCGACCATCGCGTGGGATCGGCCTATCAACGACTTCAGCGGCCGGCTCTACGACTGCTGGCGACGTTATGTTCAGGGCAAGGTCGTCGGCCTGTCGTGGGAGCAGTTCCAGCGAGAGGCGCTCAGTATCTCCTGCCGCGCAACATCGGCCAAGACGATTATACACGCGTGGCCTACAGCACGGGCGGCGGGAAGTTCGAACTCGCGGACCTGCCGCACGGCGTCTATCGTGTGACGGTTACGGCAGATGGCTACCAGCTCCTGGAACAGACGGTCGAGATCGCCGACGGCAGCGCGCTCACCCTGACCCTCGAGGCCAATCCGCGGTTTCGCGCCGCAGGCGACCCGTTCGTCCGCGCGGCGGGCACCCACTTCGTGATCGGCGCGCGGTCGTTCAAGTTCATCGGCGTCAACCTGCGCGGCCTGGCGCACTACGGTACGCCGCAGATGCCCTATGCGCGGGCGCACGATCAGCTTGACGCGGCGCGCCAGATGGGGGCGCGCGTCGTGCGCATCTTCCTCCCCCACCGTGACCTGTCGCCGGATGAGGCCGAGGCCCGGCTGGCTGGGCTGCTCGACCTGCTGAAGCGCGAGTATCCCGAGATGTACCTGATCATCGCGCTGACCAACCTGTACGGCGACGTCGGATTCGACGTGCCGGGCGACCTGAGCTTCTACGACCTGCAGCCCGGCAATAGCGGCCCTCACATCCTTAACCTCCACTGGTTCAACGAAGGATACAAGCAGAACTACCTGCCGTTCGTGCGGCGGATCGTCAGCCGTTTTCGAAACAAGCCAGCCATCATGGCCTGGAACATCGGCAACGAGCTCAAGGCGGAGGCCGATCCGGATCTGCTCATCCGGTTCAAGCACGCGATGGCGCGGGAGATTCGCCGGCTGGACCCGAACCACCTGATCACCACCGGCATGATCAGCACCCGACACGCGCACATGGGCAGCGACCCCGCCAAGCGACGGCAATTGTATAGCAGCGCGGATATCGACTTCATCACGAACCATGCCTACCACATCGACGGCAACGACAAGCCCAGCCCCGAGGATGACAGCGACCTGCTGCGCGATATCCCGAAGCCGCTGCTCATCGAGGAGGCCGGCTTCGAGTCGCGCGAAGATCGCACAGGGCTGTATCAGGCCGAGATGGATCGGCTCTTTGCGCGAGGCGCGTCGGGCTACATGCCGTGGGGCTTTATGGCCGGCGACGGAAACACCGGCGACGGAGATGACGCCTTGGGGCTGGACCGAAAGTGGCACGCCGCGGACTGGGAAAGCCTGAATCGCCTGTTCCGAGCGCGGGCCGACCAGCTCGCGGCCGAGGCCATCGAGATCCCGCTGGCAACGGGCGACTTTGCAGCGGGACAGGTGGTGTTTGCGGCGCAGGGCGCGCGGCTGCGCCGCCCCGCAGGGCTGGACGGCGGCATCGTCTACACCATGCTGGCGCGCACGCGCGTGACCGTGCAGGGGCCATCGGAGCGCCGCGACGACCTGCGCTGGTGGCCGGTGCGCGTCCCGCTCGATGACGGCCGCACAGAGGATGGCTGGATCGCGCAGACCACGCCGAGCGGCGCGGTGCTGTTGAGCGCGGTATAGCTTGTCGCCCCCTTCTGGCCTGCGAGCCAGGAGAGGACGCCCGCGGGATCGCCGCCTATCACGCGTACAGTACGGCTCTGACCTGGCCCGAAGGCCGGTCAGAGCCGCGCCGCTACCGCAGGAACAGGCTGTACGTCAGGACGACCAACACGAACGCGGTGAAGGCTGTATACTTCCAGTTGTGCTCCGCCAGCATGAAATAAATCATCGACGCCAACACCCGCACGAACGGCGTCAGCATCAACAGCGCGATGCCGAGACTGACCAACAGCCGCGGGCGCACCGCGTGGCTCGCCAACTGGCGCAGATCCGACACCAGGAACTCGAAAAAGTTCATGCCCGCGATGCCGTACTGGATGCCCAGCTCGCCGGTCCGGACAAGATGCCAGGCCAGGCCGGCCAGGATGAGGGTGATGCTGCCCAGCACGCCGGCCAGCAGGATATAGCCCACCAGCGCCTCGATATCGAAGCCGTCCTCTTCTCGCACATCCTTCATGATAAAAATCCTCGTATGATCATCTGTATGCCGAGCACGAACAGCACGAACATGAAGAACCGTCGGATCGCCTCGTTCGACAGCCGCACCAGCACCCGCGTGCCGATGAATGCGCCGGCCACGATCCCCACGATCACCGGCGCAGCCACCCCCGGGTTGATCAGTCCCGCGGCCAGATACACGCTCGTGCCCGCCAGCGCCGTCACCCCGATGATCAGGTTGCTGGTCGTCGTCGACACCTTCGGCGGCAGCCCCATGACCAGGTCGTGGATCAGCACCTTCAGCTCGCCCGCGCCGATGCCCAGCAGCCCGGCGATCATGCCCGCGCCGAACATCAGCGGCCCGCCCAGGTACGCCCGCCTGCCCCTGTATGCGACCACCTCGCCCGTCACCTGGTCGTGATAGCTGCCCTCCAGCTCCAGCCAATGCGACAGGCCGTCCTGGTGCACCACCGGCTGCCAGCCCACATGGCGCTGCAAGAAGAGCGCGGCCCACGAGACCATCAACACGGCCCCGAACGCGATAAACAGGAGCCGCTGGCCCGATACCAGCGTGATCGCCGCGCCGACCAACGCGCCCACGATGGTGAACATCTCCAGAAACATGCCGATCTTGACATTGGCGATGCGGTTCCGCACGTAGGCTGAGGCCGCGCCGCTCGAGGTCGCAATGACCGAGACGATGCTGATCGCAATCGCCTCCTTGATGTCGACGCCCAGAAACGTCAACGCCGGAATCAGGATGATTCCCCCGCCCATGCCGCTCAACGCGCCCACAAACCCTGCCAGAAGCGACACAAGAAAATACCACATCAGATGCACATCAATCACTCCTCGATCGTTTACAATGGCTTTTCAAGGTCGTGGCGCTTCATTCCAAGACGTACTATGACGCAAACCACTTCTCAGATATATGATCCGGCTTCCTGACAGCGAAGCAGCCTTCTTCCCGCACGCGCCGCGCGGCGCGCGCCTCACGACAGAAACCCTCGCACGATCATCTGCACGCCGAGAACAAGCAGCACAACCATGAAGAACCGCCGGATCGCCTCGTTCGACAGCCGCACCAGCACCCGCGTGCCGATGAACGCGCCGGCCACGATCCCCACGATCACCGGCGCGGCCACCCCCGGGTTGATCAACCCCGCGGCCAGATACACGCTCGTGCCCGCCAGCGCCGTCACCCCGATAATCAGGTTGCTGGTCGTCGTCGACACCTTCGGCGGCAATCCCATGACCAGGTCGTGGATCAGCACCTTCAACGCGCCCGCGCCGATGCCCAGCAGCCCGGCAACCACGCCCGCGCCGAACATCAGCTGCCCTCCAGCTCCAGCCAATGCGACAGGCTATCCTGGTGCGCCACCGGCTGCCAGCCCGCGTGGCGTTGCAAGAAGAGCGCGGCCCACGAGGCCAGCAGCACAACGCCGAACGCGATGAACAGGAGCCGCTGGCCCGACACCAGCGTGATCGCCGCGCCGACCAGCGCGCCCACGATGGTGAACATCTCCAGAAACATGCCGATCTTGACGTTGGTGATGCGATCTCGCACGTAGGCCGAGGCCGCGCCGCTCG
>MWBF01000232.1 GCA_002068935.1 Chloroflexi bacterium ADurb.Bin325 | reverse complement strand
TGCTCGCCCGCCGCGAGGAGATCCGCAAGCACAGCCTGGATCAGCTTGCGAACTGGCTGCGCGACAAGGCGCTCGACCGGGCGACCTTCGAGCGGCTGCGCAAGGTGCTGGCGCTGTACGACCGGATCGGCGAGCATGAGAAGACGCTCAAGCGCAACGAGGCCCGGCGGCAGGAGATCTTCGAGCAGCAGAAGGCCATCCAGGGCAATCTGGCGTCGCTGCGCGAGAGCGGCGAGGAAGGCCAGCTCCGCGCCCGCTATGCGCGCACCCTGCAGGAGCTGGAGGATCGGCTGGCGCAGCTCAAGCAGGACGACGACGCGCAGCGCGCGGCCATCGCCGCCGCGCAGGGCGAGATCCAGGCCGCGCTGAAGACGCTGTAATCGGTCACGCAAACGCCGCGGTCGCAAAGAGTAATGAGATCGCGGCGTTTGCAGGATCCTTCAGTCCACCGCGGCGAGCACCTCCGCCGCGCCGGGGTGCGCGCCGCGCGCAAAGGCGGACACGTCCACCCGGCGCAGCAGCCAGATCGCGCCGAACACCCCCGCGGCCTCGATGACGAACACCGCGGCATAGGCGATGCGGAACTCGCCGCTCAGGGCCAGCGCCACGTCGCGCACGACGCCGCCCGCCGCGATGCCCGCGCCGCGCGAGATCAACTGCACGACCGACCACAGCGCCAGATATGCGCCGGCCTGCTCCTCGCGGTTGACCGCCATCAACAGGCTGACCCCGTCGCGCCCGCGGCCGCTGTCGCCTATGCGGCCAGCACCTCGCGGATCACCTGCACCGCGGCGTCGATGTCCCGGCGGTCGAGGTGGTAGTGCGTCACCGCGCGGATCAGCCGCGAGTTGAGCGCCAGCATCTGCACGCCGCGCGCGCCCAGCCGCTCCTGGAGCTGGCGCGCATCCATCTGCGGATGGGTGACACGCAGGTATACGATGTTCGTGCGGTGGGCCGACGGCTCCACCGCGATGCCCGCGACCCCGGCCAGGCCGTCCACGAGCGCGCGCGCATTGGCGTGATCCTCCGCCAGCCGATCCACCATCTGCTCCAGCGCGACGATGCCCGCGGCCGCCAGCACGCCCACCTGGCGCATCCCGCCGCCCACGACCTTGCGCGTGCGCCGCGCCTCAGCGATGAACGCGCGGCTGCCGACGATGACCGACCCCACCGGCGCGGCCAGCCCCTTGCTGAGGCAGAACGTCACCGAATCCGCATCGCGCGCCAGCAGCCTGACATCGATGCCCAGCGCGACCGCGGCGTTGAAGATGCGCGCGCCGTCCACGTGGACGCGCAGGCCGCGATCGCGCGCCAGCCCGCCCAGCGCGGCCATATACTCCGGCGTGAGCGCGGCGCCGTTGCACAGGTTATGGGTGTTCTCGACCGTGATGAGCCGCGTGCGGGGATAGTGGACGTCGTCCCGGCGGATGGCCGCGGCCACATCCGCCAGGTCGAGGGTTCCGTCCGGCTGGTTGCGAATCGTATGCGGGTGGATGCCGCCGAGCGCGGCCATGCCGCCCTGCTCGTTGATGAAGATGTGCGCCAGGTCGCCCAGGATGACCTCGTCCCCGCGGCCGCAGTGGGCCAGCAGGCTGACCAGGTTGCCCATCGTGCCGGAGGCGACGAACAGCCCGGCCTCCTTGCCCAGCCGCGCGGCGGACATCTCCTCCAGCCGCATGACGGTCGGATCGTCGCCCAGGACATCGTCGCCCACCTCCGCCTCGGCCATCGCGCGGCGCATGGCAGGGGTAGGCTTGGTGATCGTATCGCTGCGTAGATCGATGATGTGCATGAAAGCCTCCCGTGAAGTCGGGGAGGATTATAGCACATCTCACGAGCCTGGCTCAGGCTAACAAGCGGGGCTGAACGACAGGATTTACAGGATTGACAGGATGGCTCTGGCCGGTCTCTGACCGGGCCATGAGCACTTTCTGGACAGGATTCACAAGATTTACAGGATTGAAGCGGCTCGCGCCGTGCATGGCACAAATCCGGTCAATCCTGTAAATCCTGTCCAAAAAGCGCCCCTGACGCCTCACCCCCTCGGCTCCCCCTCTCCTGAAGGCGAGCCTTCAGGAGAGGGGGATGGGGGGTGAGGCCAGGCGTTTAGCAATTCGCGGATAGGTTCTTAATACTTGCGCACCAGGGCGCGATACGCCGCGGGCTGGCGGCATTGGAGGATCTGGGTCTCCTCGCGCACCCTGCGCACCTCGTCCAGGTCCACGGTCGCGACCGCATAGCCCTCGACGACCTCCTCCAGCGCGGTGTGGATCTGCCCGCGCGGGCCGACGAGCATGGACTCGCCGCCGAAGCTGTAGCTCGGCTCCTCGCCAACGCGGTTCGCCGCGGCGATGTACAGGCCGTTCTCGCACGCGCGCGCCACCGTGTACGCGCGCCACTCGTTCATGTTCGCGGTCTCCCAGCCGGAGGGGACCAGGATCAGATCCGCGCCGTCGAGCGCCAGGCTGCGCGCGACCTCCGGGAAGGCCAGATCCCACCCGATCATCAGGCCCACCCCGCCGAACTCGGTCTCGAACACCGGCAGCCGGTAGCCGGGCCGGAAGGCCAGGCGCTCCTCCCCGCGCAGGTGCAGCTTGCGATAATCCCCCAGCAGCTCGCCGTCCGGCCCGATCAGCACGACGGAGTCGAACAGGATGCTCTCGACCTTCTCCTTGACCGGCATGCCGAACGCGACATGGACGTTGAACTCGGCCGCCTTCCCGGCCAGAAAGGAGACCGCATGGCCCGTCACCCGCTCGGCGAGCCGCGTGAAGTTGAGCCCGCACTCATGGCCCGACAGGGCCAGCTCGGGGAAGACGATCAGGTCGGTCTGCTGCTCCTGGCAGATGCGCTGGATGAACCCGGCCATGCGTCGCAGGTTCTCCTCGTTCTCGTTGAGCACCGGCGCGGTCTGCGCGAGGGCAATGGTGATTTCTCTCATGGGCGACTCCTGTCCTGAGCGAGAGTTGCACGATGCTGCAATGATAGCTCAGATGTTCGGATATGTAAAGTTACGGCGCGGCCTCATGTCCGATCCTGCCAGAGCGCCTCGATCTCGGGCAGGCTCAGCCCCTCCCAGCCGTAGCGCCGCCAGTCCACATAGCCGCGCAGATCGAACTCGACGCCCTCCTCCTCCAACAGCGCACGCTGCAGATCCGCGCTCAGATCCGCGCGCGAGATGCTGATGCGCCCCGCGCTGTTGATGACGCGCTGCCACGGCACATCCGCGACCTCGTCCCCGTGCAGCGCGCTGAGCGCCCACCCCACCGTGCGCGCGGCCCGCGGGTGGCCGAGCAGCGCCGCAATCTGGCCGTAGCTGGCGACCCGGCCGCGCGGGATCTGCCTGACGAGCCGATACACGCGCTCGAAGAAGTTGGGCTGCATGAGTATCCTCCCGCCGGCGCGCGCGACCCGGCCTTTGCAGCGCCGCGACCCGTCGCGCCGTCCGGCAGCCGATAGGCGCCGGCTTTGATCGCAAGATTATACAATGATTGTGGTAAAATATCTGCATGGGACGCGATCGCTTCAGCTACGGCAGCGCCGCGCTGGTCGGCCTGCTGGTAGGCCTGCTCCTGTGGGGCCTGGCGCTGGGCGCGCGCTTCGACCGCCACGGGCCGGGGCTGTGGACGGTGCGCTTCGACAGGCTGCTGTCGTGCGGGCTGGACTACAACGGGCCGCCCTTTGCCGCAAAACGCATCCTCTGGTTGACCTGCGGCGAGTCGGGCGGCTGGCAGCTATGGCCCTTATGGTGATCCGGCGCACGCGCAGCAAAAACGGTTGACACGCGTCATCGCATGCGGTAAGATGGTGACGAATCGATCTTTGCCGACTGCATCACTCCAAACGAACGAGGTAAGACATGGTTGCAGACCTGGCCCGCACCTGGGGTGCACGCATCCTGCAGCCGGTGGCCCGTTTCTTCGGCAACCTCGGGCTGACCGCCAATGCACTGACTGTTTTCGGGTTCTTTCTGACGGCAGCTGTCGCGGCCGTGCTGGCAACCGGCCGCACCCAGCTCGCGGGCCTGCTGTTGATCTTCAGCCTGGGCTTCGACGCCGTGGACGGCACGCTGGCGCGGCTGACCGACACGACCAGCCGCTTCGGCGCATTCCTGGATTCGACCCTCGACCGCTGGGCCGAGATCGCCATCTATCTCGCCCTGATCTGGCTCTTCCTGACCCTCAACGACGACCGCGGCGTCCTGCTGGCTGCGGCCGCGCTCTCCGCCTCCCTCATGGTCAGCTACACTCGCGCCCGCGCCGAGGGCATCGGCGTCGCCTGCAAGGAAGGCATGCTGACGCGCTTCGAGCGGCTCGTCATCCTGATCGTCGGCCTGATCTTCAACCTCACACCCTGGGCGCTGGGCATCATCGCGGCGCTCGCAACCGTCACCGCCGTGCAGCGGATCCTGGTTACCTGGCAACTGACCGCGGCAACCAAAAAATGACCTAACCGATCGGACCAATGTCGCTGTTGAATTGGCTGCTTTGTGCGTTATCTTTTGCCGCCTTTGGCGTCATTAAAGGTGAAGGCGCGCGCACGAAAGCCGATCCGCAGGAGCTATTGCTGGCGCGGGCGCGACAGGCCGATCCGGAGGCGCTGGCCGAGCTTTACGACCAGTACGTGGATCGCATCTACGCCTATGTCTATCATCGGGTCGGCCAGGCCGAGCTTGCCGAAGACCTGACGGCCCAGGTTTTCATGCGCATGTTGGAGGCGATCGGCGCGGGACACCCCTGGCGCACATCGTTCTCCGGCTGGCTGTATCGCATCGCGCACAACCTGATCGTAGACTACTACCGGCGTCGCCAGCACGCGACCTTCGTGGAGCTCGACGACGCCGCGCCGATCCAGGCAGCCGATGGCGATCCGTTGCGGGCAGCGGAGCTGCGGTCGGAGTCGCAGCGCCTGCGCCACGCGCTCAGGGTGTTGACCGAAGAACAAAGCCAGGTGATCACCCTGCGTTTTCTCGAAGAATTCAGCATCGCAGAAGTGGCCGAGATGATGGGAAAAACCGAGGGGGCGATCAAGGCGCTGCAATACCGGGCGATATCGACCCTCAAGCAGGTGATGAAGCCGTGAGCCGCGGCGCCGACGACCGGCTGAGCGGCCTGCTGGCCGAGTGCGCCGACCTGATGCAGGCGGGCAGCTCGATTGCGGCCTGCCTCGCGCGCTATCCCGAGGATGCCGCGGAGCTGGAGCCGCTCCTGCTCACCCTGGCAGAGATTCGCCAGCTGCGCGCCGTGCCGCCGCGTGCGCCGGCCATCGTGCAGCAGCGCCGCGCCCAGTTCGTCCTGGCCGCGCAGCAGATGGCCGCCCCCGCCCCGCAACGGGCAGGCCGGCCGTTCGCAGCTCCGCCCGCCGCGCCCCCGGCCCTCGACGGCTGGCTGAGGCGGCTCGCCGCCTGGCTCTTCGGCGATGGCCTCGCGCAGCGCGGCCCCGCGCACACGGCGATCCTCGCCGTCCTCGCGCTGGTCCTCATCAGCGGGCTGTTGCTGACCGGCGTGGTCTCCGTCGCGGAGGCCGCCCTGCCCGGCGACCTGCTCTACCCGGTCAAGATCACGACGGAGGACCTGCGCCTGGCGCTCGTGCGCGACCCGCTCCAGCGCGACATCCTCCGGGGCGTCCTGCGGGAGCGCCGCCTCATCGAGGCGCGCACCATCGTGGACACGGGCCGGGAGGCCCGCAGCCTGGCCCTGCACGGCGAGATCGCCGCGCTGCGCCCC
>MWBF01000231.1 GCA_002068935.1 Chloroflexi bacterium ADurb.Bin325 | reverse complement strand
GCGCCCTCCACCTGGTCGAACAGGTTCGACCGGTATACGCGCACCGCCGCGCCGCTGGCCGCGACGTTGCGCTGCGCCAGCGCGAGCGCGCGCGGGCTGACGTCCGTCGCATCGACGTTCCAGCCGTGCAGCGCGAGATAAATGCCGACGTACCCGCTGCCCGTCCCCATGTCCAGGGCACGGCCCGGTCCGGGCAGTCGCGCGGCTGCCTCGGCCAGCGCGCGCGTGTCATCCCGCACGCCGCACACCCCGACGCTATCCTCGATCCGGATTTTCTCCGCAACCGCGGCACGATCCTCTCTCATCAGCCTCTTGCCTGTTCTTCTTGTTGTGGGTTCTGGGGCACAGGCTCGCCACGCAGCGCGTCCACGTCCGCGGCCAGGCGCTCGACCTCGTGGCGCAGCAGGCCCAGCTCCTGCGTGAGCACCTTCAGGTGGTCGCTGTTGTGCGAGATGGTCAGCGAAAGCTGGAAGATGATCAGCAGCAGGCCGACCACGGCCAGCATCAGCAGCAGCGCGGGCGGGTATGCGAAGCCGAGCATGTAGGCAAATCGGTCGATCTGCCCGATGAAGACCGGCGCGAGCGTCAGCCCCACGCCGGCCAGCAGCCAGAGCAGCGCATAGCGCTCCTGCAGCCGTCGCGTGCGCACCAGGTTGAGCACGAAGGCCAGCACGGCCAGTCCCAACACGAACATATAGACGCGCGTGCGCGGATCGATCATGTCGCCACCCTGCGGGCGCCCTGGTGGGTCAACTGGCGCCACAGCACCATCGTGATGGCCAACGCCATCTTGCCCACGTAATAGAACGGCCGCCACCCGCTGTGCATCGACACCCCGGCGATGCGCTCGCGCATCGTCACGGGCGCCTCGATCACGCGGAACCCGGCATAGTGCAGCACGAGCAACGTATCCGCATCGGGATAGTCCACCGGGTAGTTGTCGTAGGCGAAGAAACACAGGACGTCCCGGCCGAGGGCCTGGAACCCGGAGGTCGGGTCCGTGACCTCGCGGCCCGTGGCGCGCGAGACGACCCAGGCGAAGAGCGCCATGCCCGCCCGCTTGACCCACGGCTGATGATACTGCATCCGGCCGCGAAAGCGCGAACCGATGGCCACATCCGCGCGGCCGTCTGCCACGGCCTCCGCGAGCAGGGGGATGCCCGCGGGGTCGTGCTGCCCGTCCGCGTCGATGACCACCGCCAGGTCATAGCCGCGGCGCACCGCGTAGCGAAAGCCGGTCTGCACGGCCCCGCCATAGCCGAGGTTGGCGGGCAGGCTGACGACCGCCACGCCGTGCGCGGCCGCGAGCGCGGGGGTGGCGTCGCGGCTGCCGTCGTCCACCAGCACGAGGTCATACCCCGGCGCGGCCGCGCGAATCTCCGGCAGCACGCGCGGCAGGTTGGCCGCCTCGTTGTAGGCCGGTATGATGATCAGACGACGGTCGTTCATGGCCGTGCGCATACAAACTCCTGGGTCGGCACAAGTTGATAGGCGTCGCTCAGCCGCGCGAGCATGTGTTCATAGAGGGGCCGGCGCTCGGCCCACGGCTGCACCAGGAAACGATAGGAGGCCAGGGCCGGGTCGGCCACCGCATCCACCACGTCGCCGGCGTGGAGCAGGTAGTTGACCGGCACCCCGCGGGTCCGTGCCAGCCCCAGCCCCGCATCGAACAGCCACCGGCCCGCGCTCAACACGAACGTGCTATGCATCGGCAGCCGGAGCAGCGGCATGGTCGTGACCGGCGACTCCCAGAGGGGTTGCAGGTTGGAATGTTCGAAGGTTGAAGGTTGAAGGTTTGCCGCAGCGGACGACTCGCCCGCTGCGAAATCAGCAACCTGTGACCCGTAACCTGTAACCTGCAACCTTTCAACCTGTAACCTGAACGGTCGCAACGGTCGGAACCCATACACCCACCGGCCGTAGTGCGTCGGGTCAACGTGTCCGCCGGAGAGCGCGCGCTGGAGCAGCCGGAGCAGCGGCGCGTAAAAGGTGGGCAGGATCGACGAATCGTACCGATAGCCCAGCTCGGCCAGCACGCCGGGCAGGTGGCGGTTGAAGCTGAAGCCGGGCGCCTTGAACCCGGCCGGCGGCCGGCCCGCGGCCGCGGCGATCCGCTCGTGCGCGGCCAGGACGTCGGCGCGCAGCTCCGCGCGGCTCAGCCGGGCATACCCGTTGCGGTGCGCGGCGGAGTGGTTGGCGACCTCGTGCCCGCGGCGTGTCATCTCCGCCACCATCTCCGCCTGGGCCGGCAGGTCGCGGCCGCAGACGAAGAAGGTCGCCCGCGCGGCGTAGCGGTCGAACAGGTCGAGCAGCCGCGGGACGCCCTGCGTGAACGCGGCCGCGGCCACATCAGGCGGCGTCGCGCGGCCGATGCTCTCGTAGTACACCCACAGGTCGTCCACATCGACCTGGAGTGTGCCCAGGGGCTTATCCATCGCGCCTCGCACGCGCCGGGGTGGTGAAATCGATGGTCGGCGCTTCGTCCATCTGGAGCCGGATGGGCAGCTCGACGTGGAAGCGGCTGCCGCGGCCCGGCGCGCCCTCGCTCTCCACCCAGATCCGGCCGTTGTGCCGCTCGACGATGTGGCGGCAGATGCTCAGCCCCAGGCCCGCGCCGCGATAGGCGCGGCGCTCGCTGCCGTCCACCTGGTAAAAGCGATCGAACACCCGCTCCTGCTCCTCCGGCGGGATGCCGATGCCCGTGTCCGCCACGGTCAGCCGCACGCGGTCGCCCAGCCGCTCGCCGGAGATGACGATCTCGCCGCCGTCCGGCGTGAACTTGATCGCGTTCTCCACGAGGTTGGTCAGCACCTGCTCCAGCCGCGTGCGGTCGCCGTCGATCTCCGGCAGCTCCTCCGACAGATCCTGCCGCAGGCGCAGCCCACCCTCCTCGGCCAGCGGCGCGAGCCGGGCGTTGACGCTGCGCGCCATCGCGGGCAGCGACACCTCGGCCAGGTGCAGGCGGACGCGGCCGGCCTCCATGCGCGAGAACTCCAGCAGGTCGTCGATCATGCGCTGGAGCACCAGCGTCTGCGTCCGCACGGTCTTGAGGAAGTCCTCTTGCAGCTCGCTGACCGGGCCGGTCTTGCCCATCAGGATGATCTCGACGAAGCCCTTGATCGAGTGCAGCGGCGTGCGCAGCTCGTGGCTGACCACGGAGAGGAAGTTGGACTTCATCCGCTCCAGCTCTTTCTGCGCGGTGACATCGCGCAGGACCGCGACCACGCCGCCGACCTGCCCCTCCGCATCCAGCACGGGCGAGGCCAGGATGCCGTAGGTGCGGTGCTCGTCCGCCGGCGTCTCGCCCCTGCGGGGATCGGGCAGGTCGAGCTCGCGAATCTGCTCCTGGCCGCTCTGCATGGTCTCGGCCAGCAGATCCGCGAACGCGGAGACGCTCAGATAGAGGCGCAGCGGCACGCCCGCGGGCGGCTCCGCCTCCAGGCCGAGGATGGCGCGCGCGACCGGGTTCATCAGGATAAGCGCCATGTCCGGGTCGACCACGACCACGCCGTCGCCGATGCCGGCCAGCACGGCCTCCAGCTCGCGGCGCTTCTCCCAGGCGTCCTGATAGAGCCGCGCATTTTCGAGCGCGGTCGCGGCAAAATAGGCAAAGCTGGTCAGGAGCTGATCCGGCAGGTTGAGCTTGCCCCGCGCGCCGCGGCCGGCGCTCTCCGCGACGAGCAGCGCGCCGATGGGCTGGCCGCGCGAGATGAGCGGCGTCACGACATAGGGGTGGCCGTCGAGCAGCGCGCCGAGGGTCACGGAAGGAAGATTGCCGCCATCTTTCGTCTTCAATCTTCCTTCTTCCTTCTGCATATGCGCCGCGACGTGCACGGGCCGGCCGCCGTGCAGCGCCTCGCGGACGGCAGGCTCCGCCGCAAGCGGCACGGCGAACGCCTGCGCCTGCTCGTCATCCTCGTCGAAGGACGCGCCGCTCAACACGGCATCATCGCGGCCCGCCTCGATGAGCGCGACCGCGCAATGACTGCTGCCGGTGACGCGGCACAGGTTCTCCAGCACGAGCTGGAGCGTCTCCTCGGTGCGCAGGGTCGTCGCCAGGGCCTTCGAGACCTCCTGGAGCGCGCGCAGCTCCAGCACGCGGTCGCCCAGGTCGGTGGCGGTGCGCTGGAGCGTCTCGGTCTTCTGCGCCAGCGCGGCCTGCTGCTGGGTCAGCGCGGCGTCCATCGCGACCGCCTCCGCGGTCCGCCGCGCCAGCTCCCACGCCACCAACACCAGGCCGACCAGCCAGGCCCACAGGAGGAGGTAGCGCGTCTGAAAGGCGCTGTCGGCCAGGAAGCCGAAGTTGCCCGCGGCCAACCGCAGCGCCGCGGTGTAGAGGGGCCCGAACAGGAACGGCATCCAGATCATGCCGGGCAGGCTGGGCGTCAGCATGGCCGCCTTGAGCGCCAGCAGCACCAGGAGGATGTAGAACGAGCTGCTGACGCCGCCGTCGCGCCAGATGAGCGCGGCGACGAGCAGGGCGTCCGCGCTGTAAAGGCCGTAGGCCAGCCAGACATCCGCGCGGCGCGGGCCGGCGGCCTGCGACCGCGCCAGCCAGTAGCCGGTGGAGAGGAGCGCCAGCAGCGCATAGCCGGCCAGCAGCGCCAGCCAGCCCCCGCCGATGCCCGCGTCGCGCGTCCGCCAGAGCAGCCACGCGGCCAACGCCAGGAGCGTCCAGCGCGTCGGCGCATCCGCGAGCCGCTGGACGCGCACGAGCGACGGCGGACGGATGCGCCGCGGGGCGGCCGGAGGAGGCGGGATGGCAGGTTGTTGCATCAGCGATCCCTCCATCCCTCTTCTATAGGTGGGACCGCAGGCGGAGCGTTAGGAGTCGGCCGGTCGTCGTCTCGAGGCAATGGCGGCGCGGGCGGCTGGGGCGCGACGGTCGGCGTGGCCGTCGCGGTCGGCGTGGGCGTGCGCGTCGCGCGCCGCACCGCGGTGGCCGTCGCGGTCGGCGTGGCCGTCGCGGTCGCGGTGGGCGACGGCGTGTGGGTCGGCGTGGCCGATGCGGTGGCCGTGGGGCTGCTGGTGGCCGTCGCGGTGGCCGTCGGCGTCGGCGCAAAAGTCGCGGTGTCCCTGGGCGTCGGCGCGGGCGTCGGCTGCAGCGGAGTCACGCTCCGCATCCACACGCCGTCGTCGGTCGCGGCATAGAGCAGCCCGCGCGAGCCCGCGTCCAGCGCCAGCGCGCGCACGGACGCCGCGCCGGGCCGCGCCAGGTCGGCCCAGGTCGCGCCGCCGTCGTCGCTGCGATACACCTCGCCCCCGCGCACGCTCGCGTACAGCGTCTCCGCCACGCGGCCGTCGCTCGCCAGCGCGGTGATGGGCCGGCCGCCGGGCAGCGGCCGCAGGCTCCAGGATGCGCCGTTGTCCGTGCTGAGCGCCAGCCCCTCGGTCGTCGCAGCCCAGGCCCGGATGCCGAAGTAGGGCGCGACCGCCAGCGCGGTGACAGGCGCGGCCGCGGGCAGCGCATCGCGCCAGGCCAGCCCGCCGCTGTCGCTGAGCCAGACGCGGCCCGACCCGGTCAGGACGAAGAGATACTCCGGCGCGCTGCTCTCGGCCAGGAGCGCCGCGACCTGCGTCTCGGCCGGGGCTGCGTCGGCCTGCGTCCAGGGGCCGGCGGGCGACCAGGTCGCGCCGCCGTCCGCGCTACGCTGGAGCCGCGTGTCGGTCGCCAGCAGGATCAGGTCGTTCTGCGTCTGCAAGCCGGGGAGGACGGCCAGCGCCGGGTGCAGCGGCTTGCCGGGCGCGGGCCCGACGCTGCGCCAGTGGCTGCC
>MWBF01000230.1 GCA_002068935.1 Chloroflexi bacterium ADurb.Bin325 | reverse complement strand
CGCGCGTCAGGCTCGGCCAGGAGAGCAGGCCCAGGATGATCGCGAGGAACGCCACGCCGCTGAAGTGGAACAGCCCGGCCAGCACGATCAACAGCGGAAACTGCGGGATCGTCAACACGATGTCCGCAATGCCCATGATCGTACTGTCCACGACTCCCCCGGCCAGCGCGCTCAACGAGCCCAGGATGATCGCGATCAGGGTCGAAACCGCGCCAGCCAGGAAGGCGATCGTCAGCACGTCCTTGCCGCCGTGCACGATGTGGGACAGCACGTCGCGGCCCGAAAAGTCCGTGCCCAGCGGATGCTGCAACGAAGGCCGGGCATAAATCTGATCCACCTTCGTCGTCTTGTCCAGCGGGATAAAAATCGGCCCCACGAAGGACAGCAGGACAAAGAAGAGCACTCCCAGGAAGCCGATGAAACCCACTTTGTTGTGGGCAATCAACCGCAACGTGGTCTTCAGGCTATGCAAAAACGAGGCCATACTACCTTCCTCCTGTGCGGATGCGCGGGTCGAGCCGGCTGTACACGAATTCGGCCAGGAAGTTCGACAGGATGACGGTCAGCGTGATGATGAAGAAGATGCCCTGCATCACCGGATAATCGCGCTGCACGATGCTGTTGACGAGCAACTGCCCGACGCCCTGGTACACGAACAGCGACTCGATCAGGATGGAGCCGCCGACGATGAACCCGATGCTGATCGCAAGCTGCGTAAAGAGCGGCAGCGAAGCATTGCGCCCCACATAGCCCGTCACGATGCGCCAATCGGTCAGGCCGCGCGCCCTGGCGACCGTCACATAATCCTCGCCGAGCGTCGCCACGGTGCTGCTCTTCATATTGAGCGTCCAGGTGCCGACGGTGGTCAGCACATACGTGAGGATGGGCAGCGCCGCGTGGAAGAAGATGTCTTTGATAAACGCCAGGTTGAAGCCCGGCTGCATCCCCGGCGACATCGACCCGCGCATGGCGGTGATCGGCAGCAACTTCCACTGCACGCCGAGGAAGACCACGAGCAGGATGCCGACCAGATAGTTGGGGATCGAACTGAAGATGGACGATAACGTCGTGATCAGGTGATCGCCGACCGACTCACGGCGATAGGCAGAGAACATGCCCAGCAACATGCCGAGGGTGAAGCTGATGACGAGCGACACGCCCACGCTGAACAGCGTCCACGGCAGGAACCTGGCGATCATCGCGTTGACCGACGTGCCCTTGGAGCGGAACGATGTGCCGAGGTTGCCGTGGAGCAGCTCACGGGCATACTGCAAATACTGGGTCGTCACCGGCGCGTCGAGGTCGATCGCGAGCAGCGCGGCCGCCTGGTTGCGCGCCTCCTCGGCCGACATGCCGTATTGCTGGACCAGCTCCTGCACATAGACATCCACCGGATTGTTGGGCATCAGGCGGATCAGGAAAAAGATCAGGGTCGTAACGAGCCAGATCTTCGCAATGGCGACCAAGATACGCCGCAGCACATAATTCTTGCTGATGCGACGGAGCACCTGGCCGACATTGCTGGCGGCAGGGGGGCTCGCATCTGGCCGCATGGTTTGAGGCATTGCTGTACTAGCCATGGGCAACCTCCTGTACGCATAGGCTCATAGGCGCATATTCGACTCGTGTCATATTTCACAGAAAGCGTGTGTTCAGGGGCAAACATGCGCGCCGCCGGTACAGCTCGGCGCGTACCCGCGCCTCAAGAGTGGCCTTGAGTCGCAGATAGAGAGGATTGAAAGCGTGACAGTTGAGTGGCACGGCCCCTTTGCTCGCTGTGCATGGCGGGGCTGGCCCCGCCCTACCAGGATGAACCACCGGCTATAGTCTAGCATTTGAGCCGTAGTCTGTCAAGACTGCCAAAACTTCTCCACAATCGCATGTTTGTATAAGGATTTAATAAGCGGCCGCGCCGATGGAACCAGTTCGCCCGCTGCGTCGTCTTATGGCCGTGCGGGAGCGCTGAACGAGATGATTGATGAACCCGTGCGGAAGGACAGATTTACTGATGGCTAAAGTGACATTATTGACGAAGACCTGGGTACGTATCGCGCTGGCAGTGGCCTTGCTGCTCATCGGCCTGGCGCCCATCGGCGCGCCGATCCTTTCAGATAATAGCCGGCGCGAAGCGTCGGCGGATGCGACCTCGGCCGCGCCGATCGCGCAGCCGTTCACCTATCGCTGGGCCAACGCGGCCGGCGCCGCGGCCATCGAACGCAGCGACGACGGCGGACAGACGTGGCACGGCGTCGCCGGCCTGCCGGAGCAGGTGGAACAGATCCAGCCCGTGGCCGGCGCGGAGCAGCTCGTGGTCGCCCGGACCGGGCGCGCCATCTGGGTCAGCCGGGATGCGGCCGCGACCTGGGCGCAGGCCGCGGCCCTGCCGAGCCGGCCGCTGGCCCTGGCCGTCACGGGCCGGGCCACGAACCTGCTGGCCGTCGGCGTCGAGTCCGCGGGGCTGCTGTACAGCCGGGATCTGGGCGCGACCTGGCAGCAGAGCAACGATCCGGCCCTCATGGCCGGGGGCGGCGCGGCAGTTGCCGTCACCGCGCTGAGCGTCAACCCCGCGGATGACACGATCCTGTACGCCGCGACGGGCGTCTGGCTCGGCACGAGCACGGCCCACCTGACGCCGCTCGGCATCTTCGTGAGCGCGGACGGCGGACAGCACTGGGCGCTCATGGAACAGTTGCCGCTGGGCGCAGCGCCGATCCTGCGGCTGACGCCGGTCGCTGACCGGCCGCTGGCCGTCATCGCGGGCGACGACGTGAGCACGCACACCGCGGCGCTGGCCGCGACGCCCGAGCTGCTCGCCGCGCTGACAAGCGAAGACGCCGGCGTGCGCGGCCACACGGCCCGGCTGTTGGGCCTGATCGGCGATCCCATCGCCGCGCCGGCCCTGCTGGCGCGGATGACCGACGCGGATGCGCTGGCCGGCAACCTGGCCGCGGAGGCCCTGGGGCGCACCGGCGACCGGTCGGCCGCGCCCGCCCTGCTGGAGCTGCTGGCCGCCGACGACGTGGACGTGCGCGCCCGCGCAGCCACGGCGCTCGGCCTGCTGAAGGTCGAGGCGGCCGTGCCGCAGCTCGGCGCGATGCTGGCCGCGGACGCCTCCCCCGCGCGCAACCGCGCGGCCGAGGCGCTGGCGACCATCGGCGCGCCGGACGCGCTGGAGGCGCTGGCCCGGCCCCTGGCCGACGCGGAGCTGACGCCGGCGCGGCAGGCGGCCATGAGCGGGCTGGAGCTTGCCGGTGCAAACGCAAACGCGACGCTGGTGAGCGCGCTGGCCGCCGAGGAGCCGACGCTGCGCGCCAACGCAGCCGAGATGCTCGGCTGGATCAAGGCCGGCCCGGCGACCCCTGCCCTGGCGGCCGCGCTGAACGATGCGGACCCGGCCGTGCGCGGCCAGGCCGCCTGGGCGCTCGGCGAGATCGGCTCGCCCGCGGCGCGCCAGGCCCTGACGGCCGCGCTGAAGGCGGAGAACGACCCGCTCGCGCGCACCGCGGTGAGCGCCGCGCTGGAGCGCAGCGAGCGCGCTGGCCTGGGCGGGGCCGCGCAGTTCGCCTGGGGCGAGGCGCTGCTGGGCCAACTGGCGGCCATGCCCGCCGGCCGCTGGACCTTCCTGGCGCTGTCCATGGCCCTGGCCGCCGCCCTGCTCTTCTTCGGCCCCCGGCCGGCCCACAAACAGGCGGGCCGATAAAAAGGCGAGGAGCTTGCACCTTCAGGATGCAAGCTCCTCGTCCATTCAACCGGCCGCCCCGCCGGCCATCACCGCATCGCCCTGTCGTCCATCTCGACCTCCGGCAGCGCAAGGTCATCCGACAGGCGCGCGGCGTGGAGCGGCAGCGGCTCCTCCTCGATGGCGGCCTCGGTCGAGCCCACCAGATCCAGCCGCAGCGCAACCGTCTGCGCCTGCAGCAACGCCTGCTCGCGCGCCCGGCGCAGCTCCGCCGATTCGCTCTGCCGCGCGGCCGCCTGGCGCTGACGCTCGAACCACAGATCCAGGCCCCAGCCCGTCAGCCAGCCGATCAGGATGCCCAACGCCAGGATACCCCAGGGGCTCAGCTCGAATGCCATGACTTCTCCGTCGAGCCAGTCGATGTCCGGGATGCGATGCAGCCGCCTCCTCACCCATCAAGACGATCCGGCCTCCGCAAAGTCACGCTCGATCCGGGGCGATTACGCGGCCTGTTCCGCGGCCCGCGCCTCCGCCGCGGCGCGCTCGCGCAACTGGCTGCGCAGCAACGCGACATCCTTCGGCAGCACGCGCACCACGGCCAGGAAGCAGGCCGCGCACAGCAGCCATGCGGAGACGCAGATGATCAGGATGGCGTCGTGCAGCGACGACCGGTCGGCGATCAGCCCGGCGATGGTCGGGGCCAGCGCCGCGCCCGACGATTCGATAAAGTACTGGACCGAGAGCGCCGTGCTGCGCACCTCCGGCAGCGTGATGTCGTACACCGTCGAGACGACGTTCGGCCCGCCGAACGGGATGAACAGCGCGGTCAGCATCAACAGGAGCATGAAGAGCGTCTGGTTTTCCGCGGGGACGCCGAGCGTTACCCACAGGAGCAGCGCGCCGAGCAGCACGCCGATCATCGCGACAATCACCCGGCCGCGCGGGGTGCGTCGGAACAGCCGGTCGCCCAGCGCGCCGGCCAGCGGATAGCCGGCGGCCAGCGTGATGACCGCGGCGGCCATCGTCACGAAGAGCGCGCTCCCCGTGTAGCCGCGCTCCCGCTCCAGATAGGTGAAGAACCAGAAGGTGATGACGTTCCAGGGGAAGACGCCGAAGAACCCCTGGCCGAACAGCAGCAGCAGGCTCGGCTTGCGGAACAGCGCGCGTGCGGCCGGCCAGTTGAACCGGTAGACGCCGAGCTGCTCCAGCCCGGCCAGCTCCGGCTCGCTGCCCCCGCGCACCGGCTCGCGCACGCCGAAGAAGATGACGAATGCCAGCAGCACACCGAGCGAGCCGGTGATATAAAACACGCCCCGCCAGCCGATGGTCTCGCGCAGCGCCAGGGCCAGGATCATGCCGAGCAGAAAGCCCAGCGGCATGGTGAGCTGGAGCAGGCCGTAGATGCGGCCGCGCAGCCGCGGCTCGAAGTAATCCGCCACCAGGCTGTAGATGCCGGGATAGCTGCTGTCGTCGATGCCGGTCGAGGCGCGCGTGACGAGGAACGCGCCATAGGTGCGCGCCAGCGCGTTCAGCCAGGTGGTCGAGCCCCACAGGAAGGAGGCCAGCGCCAGCAGCTTCGCCCGGCCGTAGCGGTCGTACAGATAGCCCCACAGGGGATAGAAGAGCGCGGACACGATCAGCGCGCCGGTCGAGACCGCGCCCATCTTCGTCATGCTGATGCCGAACGAGTCCATGATGTCGGGCGTGAGCGTGCCGATGAGCAGGTGGTCGGCCTGGTGGAGGAGCATGAACACGAGAAAGACGCCGACGACAAACCAACGGTGTGCGCCCGGTCGGCGCGTGGTCAAGGCAGGCATATCGGCTCCATGCTGGCGACGGGTGGGAATCATGCGCAAGCATATGCAATGACCGCAGCCTTGTCAAACGCCCTTCAGTTGGTATTCACGCGGCTCCTGTGCTAGACTCGCGCCATGTCACCGCGCCTGACGTCCGCCGTCCGCCCGCTGCTCCGCGCCGCGCCGATCCTGCTGATCGTGCTCGCGGGGTTTGCGCTGCGGCTCTATCGGCTGGGCGCGGACAGCCTGTGGTACGACGAGACGGTCAGCGTCGCGCTCGCGGGCAGCCCCGTGCCGGAGCTGATCCGCCACACCGCGG
>MWBF01000229.1 GCA_002068935.1 Chloroflexi bacterium ADurb.Bin325 | reverse complement strand
GCTTGAAACGGAAGAAGAGTCTGTGCCGGAGGGCCTGGTTCGCTGCGCCGATTCCGGCGAACTCGAGCTGCGCGGCTGGTACGCTCGCCCGAAACCGGACGTGTCCCCGACGCCCATCGTCAACTTCCAGACGCTAAAAGACCACCTGCAATCGACGGCGCCGGCTCCGGCCATCGACGAAGCACTGGCAACCGAGGCGGCAGAAGTCTTTGCCCGCGAAGTCGTTCAGGCCGAGGAACGCCACACCGCCATCATCCATAAACGTCGCAAGGCGCACTATCTGACCGTCCTTGCCAAGGCCCGCTTCCTGCTCCTGCGCGCAGCGCTGGTCGAGATCGCGTTGGGCCAGAGCCCAAACTGGATCGACGGCGATGTCTACCCATCGGCGTTCAATGAACAGGCCGTGTTGGGTTTACAGCGACACGGATTCCCTTGGAGCGCGCTGCTCAAGCTGGCCTATACGCCAGAGTTGATCCCAGATATCGAAGACCCCTTCTCCAAACAGATCGCCGGCGAAAAACGTGAGGCGCTTACCGGGCGGCTGAATCAGTTGAAGGGGGAAGCGCGGGAACTGGTGAAGACGCTCAAAGCCGCTGAAGATGCGGTACGACAAGCCGCACCAGCCAGCCGTTCAGCAGGTCGCCGTCAGTTGCGATAGTCCGGGGCGCATATGTGGCACGCTTTCGCGTCGTCGCCAACTCGGTGCTGCTCACCCTGACGTAGCTAATGCCTTCCCAGACCAGGCGACGCGGTCAGGCGCTCAGACGTGTCGTCGCGCAAGACTTACGGTGATAGCATGAAGACCCAGGATGAGTTCCTATTTTCTTCCGGAGGACCGCCCGACGGCGAAAACAACTGGCATGCCGACCTGTTGGAGCTGCTCTTCGAGCGCATGCCCATGGGCATCGCCATCCTGGACAGCGAGTTTCGCATCCAACGCTACAACCCGACCTGGGGCGAGTTTGCAGTGCGTTATACCCCGTTAACGGGCGCGCCGCTGGCGTTGGGCATCGCGCTGGGCGCCGCGCTGGGCAATATCGCACTCGGGCTGGTCGTCGGTATTATCCTCGGCGGCGTAGGGTCGCTGTTTCGGCATAAAAGGTTTTGACAAAAGCAGCGTCAGCATGTAACTTTGGGTTTAGGCCAAAACAGAACCTTCCTTAACCGCCAGGCGCGCGCCCGAAACAACCCAAGATGATCAAAGGATTGCTCGAAACCAAATTCCACATCCCCGCCGGGCGGGCCGACGACGTGGCGCGCCCGCGCCTGATCGGCCTGCTGGAGAGGGGGATCGGCGCGCAGCATCGGCTGATCCTGGTCTCCGCCCCCGCCGGCTACGGCAAGAGCACGCTCATCAGCGCCTGGCTGCGCGCCTCCAGCGAGGACCGCGCCGTCGCGTGGCTCTCCCTGGACGGCGAGGATAACGACGTCAACCGTTTCCTCATGCACTGGGTCGCCATGTTCGACCGGGCGCAGGCGAACCTGGGCGAGGGGGCGCGGCAGTGGCTGGAGCTGGGACAGACCCAGCCGCCGGCCGCGTTGATGGACGCGCTGATCGACGACCTGGCCGGGCTTCAGCGCCCCCTGGTCGTCGTGCTCGACGACTATCACGTGATCGACCGGCCAGCCATCCATGAGGCCCTGGCGCGCTTCATCGAACGCCGGCCCCCGCAGGTTCATCTGGTCATCAGCACCCGCCAGGATCCTCCGCTCTCCCTGGCGCGGCTGCGCGGCCACGAGCAGATGACCGAGATCCGCGCGCAGCACCTGCGCTTCACGCCGGAGGAGGCGCGCCAGTTCCTGGTTCATTCCATGAAGCTGGATCGGCTGGGGGAGGTCGCGGCCGCGCTGGAGGAGCGCACCGAGGGCTGGGTGGTGGGGCTGCAACTGGCCGCCCTGGCGCTGCAAACGGCCGCCGACCCCGAACGTTTCATCCAGAACTTCCGCGGCAGCCACCGCTACGTGTTGGATTACCTGGCCGAGGAGGTCCTCCGCCAGCAGGGGGACGAGCTCCGCGCCTTCCTCACGCAGACCAGCGTCCTCGACCGGTTCGACGCGGAGGTCTGCGCCGCGCTCACCGGGCGCGCGGACTCGCCGGCCATCATCGACCGCCTGGAGCGCGCCAACCTTTTCATCGTCCCGCTGGATGACCAACGCCGCTGGTACCGCTATCACCATCTCTTCGCCGATTATCTGCGCACCGAGCTGGGCAAGGGGGAGCAGGCGGAGCTGCTGGAGAGGGCCGCGCGCTGGCACGAGGCAAACGGCCTGGTTTTCGAGGCGGTCAGGTACGCGTTCGCCAGCGGCAACGCCGAGCTGGTTGCCGACCTCCTCGAACGGGCGCTGCAAAACGCCGCAACCTGGACCGGCGGCGACCTGGGCACGCTGATCCAGTGGCTCGACAAACTGCCGCGGCCGCTCATGGCCGCCAGGCCGACGCTGACCCTGCACGCCTCGCGGGCGTTGTACCTGGCCGGCCGCGCCGAGCTCTCCGGCCAGTTCCTGGACCAGGCCGAGGAGGCCTTGCGGGCCAGCCCCGCGCCGGCGCCGGACGTCGCCCGGCAGTTGGCGATCGTGGCCGCGTACCGCGGCTCCCTCGCCGCCTTTCGCGGGGATCTGCCGGCGGCTTTCGAATGGATCAACCGCGCGCTGGATCAGCTCCCCCCGGATGCGCTGCACGCCCGCGCCCGGGCCACCGACGCCCTGGGGCTGGCCCACGAACTCGCGGGGAACCTGGAGGAAGCGGGCCGGGCCTTTCTGCGCGCCAGCGAGCTGGCCCAGGCGGCGGGCGTTTCCTATCTGGCGGTGAACGCGCGCTGCGAGGCGGCGCTGGTGCAGATCGGCCAGGGCCGGCTGCTGCTGGCCTCCCAGACCTGCCAGCAGGCGCTGGCGCTGGCCGCGGACGGGAAGATCCCGCCGCTGGGGCTGGCGTGGGCCATCCTGGGCGAGATCGCGCGCGAGCGCAACGAGCTGGCCACGGCCGAAAGGCTATTGCTGGACGGGATGAGCCTTTCCCGGCAGGGCGGCCTGACCGATGACCTGCGCATCGAGCTGCTGTTCCTGGCGCGGTTGAGACAGGCGCTGGGCGACTGGCCGGCCGCGCGCGCGGCGCTGGAGCAGATGGACGCGATCGTGCAGTCTTTCGGCATTCAGCGCCTTATCATCCTGTCCGGGGCGCAGCGGGCGCGGCTGCACCTGATGCAGGGCGCGGCGGATGGGGCCGCTCGCTGGGCGGCGAGCTACACGCAGCAGCGGCAAGCGGCAGGCGCGGCGTATGTCCAGGACTTCGAGGAGCTGACCCTGGCGCGCGTCCACCTGGCGAACGGAGAGCCGGGGAGGGCAGCGAGCCTTTTGCGCCCGCTGTTCGAGCGGGCAAACGCGGCGGGCCGGGGCTACACGACGTTGGAGGCGGCGATCCTGCTCGCGCGCTGCCACGGCGCGCAAAATCAGCCGGCCGCGGCGGGAGAATGGCTGGCCAGGGCGCTGAGGTGGGCGGAACCGGAGGGCTTCCTGCGCATCTTCCTCGATGAAGGTCCGGAGCTGGCAAAGCTGCTGCCGTCGGTGCGGGCCGTCGCGCCCGAATTTGTCGATCGCATCCTGGATGCGACGGCCGCCGAACGCACGGCCAGCGCTTCGGCCAACGCTCGCCTGACCGAGCCCCTCAGCGAGCAGGAGCTCCGGGTGCTGGCGTTGGTCGTGGCCGGCAAATCCAACGCCGAGATCGCCGCCGAGCTGGTCATCAGCGTCGGCACGGCCAAGTGGCACGTGCACAACATCCTGCAGAAGCTGGAGGTCAGCACCCGCACCCAGGCCATCGCCCGCGCCCGAGAACTGGGCATCTAATCCCCACCCGCCCCGAACGATGAGCCGCGCCAGCGGCTTTTTTTGTTCAACCTACCCACCCAACCTATCCATCGATAGGGGACAAGCCGCCTGGCAGGTGCTACGCTGTAAGCGACATCGATCAGCACAGCGACATCGAAGGAGTTGTCTATGAACCACAGCGACCGCTTCATCGCCTATCGAATCCGGGTGGAGGGGCTGGTGCGCCAGGACCGGTTCGAGGACCTGCTGGCGACGCCCCTCCCCGAAGGTGAGACCCTCCTCTGCGGGCGGCTGGATCAGGCCGGCCTGCACGGCGTCCTGAACCGTATCCGCGACCTGGGGCTGGTGCTCATCGCGGTTCACCGCGTCCCCGACGAGAAAGGAATTCCCCATGCGTAACTCAAAAAAACCGGGAGGTTGTATGCTTCTCCTGTTGGTCCCCGTCGTCCTGCTGGCCGCATTGGTGGCCTATTCGCAATGGGCCGCCCACACCCCTGCCATCGCCGGCCCGGACGGCAAACCGCTGCCCAACAGCATCGCTGCCCTGGAGAAGGTCAGGCTGGGCGGCGCGGAGCAGTGGCTCATCATCCGCGGGCAGGACGTGGACAAGCCGGTGCTCTTGTTCCTCTCCGGCGGGCCGGGGGCCAGCGAGGCCGCCCGCGTGCTGCGCTTCAACCGGGAGTTGGAGAAACAGTTCGTCGTCGTCATCTGGGAGCAGCGCGGCTGCGGCAAATCGTACCCGGCGCGCGGCGACCTGTCGCTGGAGCGCTACACCGCCGACGTGATCGAGCTGTCGGAGATGCTGCGCCAGCGTTTCGACGAGCAGAAGATCTACCTGGTGGGCCATTCCTGGGGCACGATCATCGGCCTGCTGGCCGCGCAGGCGCGGCCCGACCTGTTCCACGCCTACGTGGGCACCGCGCAGATGGTGGATGTGCTCGAGACCGACCGCATGATCTACGACCTGGTGCTGGCGCATTCCCGCCAGAGCGGCGACGCCGCCTTCGTCGAGACGCTGGAAACCCAGGGCCCGCCGCCCTACCTCGGCAAAAACCCCATCGGGCCTTACGCCAGGCTGTTCGGCCGCGAGTATCAGCTCTTCGAAGTGCCCAACATCAGGGACGAGACCTACCGTCGCGAGGGGGACGCCATCATGCTGATGCTCAAGCAGCCCGAATACGGCTGGCTCGACCGGGTCTACTACCTGCTGGGGCTGATGACCACCTTCAACACGGTCTACCCGCAGTTGCAGGAGCTGGACTTCCGCGCGGACGCCGCCCGCCTCGACCTGCCGGTCTACATCGTGCTGGGGCGGTACGACATGAACAACCCGTCGCCGATCCCCGAGGAGTACTTCAACCTGCTCGAAGCGCCGGCCAAGCAGTTGGTCTTCTTCGAGAACTCAGGGCACGGCATGATCTGGGAGGAGGCCGGGCTGTTCCACCGCCTGATGACCGACACCGTCTTGGCCGAGACCTATCCGCATTGAACGCACGCCTGCCGCGCCGCGGACACCCACGGCGCGGCGGCGAAACCTGGTCAGATGACCAGTCACAGACTGGCTTGAAGCAGGGCCTGGCAACCGCTCAATAAGCGGATGCGCCCGGAGAGCGTTTTCTGTAAACTGCAATCGTGAACGCCGTCATCATCCAACAAAGGAAAGAACCATGATCAACCCACTCTCACAACACACGAAAAAGATGAGCCTCATCTTCCGCTTCACGCTGTTTGGCCTGCTCCTGTTTCTCCTCGCTGGCTGCGCCTCGCAGCCGTCGAGCATGCCCATGAATTACCGGTGGGCAAGCATCGAAGGCGGTCAGATCCAAGAGGTTCAAGCGGGCGAACAGTTTGACTTCAGCATTCCGGTGGACGAAGGCATGATCGCCGAAGGCGCGCCGGTCTCCATCAAAGTCAGCGGCGTCGTGAGCGGCGGCTGGCCGCGCTTCGAGCTGCGTGCACCCAACGGCGAGCCGGTCTGGGACTCGG
>MWBF01000228.1 GCA_002068935.1 Chloroflexi bacterium ADurb.Bin325 | reverse complement strand
GGATGGCCGGGATGCGCACCGCCAGCGTGTTGTGCGCAAAGGAGCCCGGCTCAGACGTGCGAATGACCGGCGGCAGCGCGGCCGGGTCGACGCGCGGCCGCGGGATATGGGGCTGCATCGCGGGGGCGTGGTTCATGCATCCGGCCCCGCGGACGACGCCGCGCTCAGAAGCGCCTGCATATCGAGCGGCAGCCCCTTGCTTTCATCGCGCACCAGGGCCAGCGCGCCCTGCGGACAGTGATCCACGCACACGCCGCAGCCCATGCACTTCTCCAGATCCACGATCGAGCGCCCGCCGTCCAGCGCCAGCGCGTCGAACTGGCACACATCCACGCACTGCCCGCAGCCGGCGCAGAGCGCCTCGTCCACCTGGCTGACATAGCCGGAGGCCGCGAGCATGGGCACGCCGTTGCGGTGCGCCTGGATCGCGCCGCAGCAGCAGGAGCAGCAGTTGCAGATGGCGTAGAAGCGGCCCAGCATCGCATCCTTGAAGAACGCGTGGTGGACGTGGCCGCGCTCGTGCTCGGCCTGCAGGATGGCGACGGCCTCGTCGCTCGTGATCCAGCGCGAGCGCCGGGGCTGGTGCTCCGTGATGAAGCTCGCAAACGGCTCGCCGACGATCAGACACACGTCGAGCGGCAGACACGGCTCGGCGCGGGCGCTCCGGCAGGGGCATTCGAGCGCGACGATGTGGTCGGGGTGTTGGAGCACGATGTCGCGCGCGAGCGCATACGGGATGACCTGCTCCAGGTCGCCCAGATCTATGCTGCGCTCGACCTGCACGAGCCGCGTGGCCGTCTCGAGGGTGACGACCTTGCCGTGATAGGTGTCCGCAAAGCCGACCGCGACGCGCTGGCCCGCGCCGGCCGCGGCCGGCTCCGGCTCAGCGTGGCGCGCGGCCAGCCGGCGGATGAGAGCGTCCAGCCGGGCCACGATGGGCCGGCCGCGCTTCGCCAGGGGATGCTCGCCCGTACCGATGCCGATGTAGAGATAGGGCCAGCGGGCGTAGATATAGCCGTGCAGCCAGTCGAACAGGCCGTAGCCCGGCGTGCGCCGCGCCTCGCGCATGAATGCGCGCGTGGAGGGTCGGGGCCAGAGAGGGAGCTTCATGGTGTGGCCGTCCTCGGTCGCAAGATAGGGATGGGGACGTGCTGGCAAACAGCCGGTCGCGCGCCGCGCGCCATCCGGTGCAGAACTTCACAGGCCGTATTGTACACGCGCCGCGCGTCGGTGGCAAGCGGCTGCGGCCGGAAGCTGGAAGCCAGAAGCCAGAAGCTGGAAGCTGGAAGCTGGCTTCTAGAAGCCGGGCGGGCGGGCGTTTATAGTGGCTGCGTTCTCGGCTGGCCCGGCGTTCGGGCCAGGAATCTCTCGATTTTACAGGAGGCGGCTACATGGGGTTGTTCGATGCGTTGAGGCGCGCGCTGGGCGCGGGGCAGGCTGCGCAGGCAGGGGCCGCCCGGCCGCGCGAGATGAAGGAGGTCGTCGTCGCCGAGGTCACGGCGGGCGAGCTGCTGGCCGAGCTCGGCGCGGCGCGGACGCCGTTCCTGCTCGACATCCGCGAGCCTTTCGAGCGCCGCCAGGGCTACATCCTCGACCACCTGCACATCCCCATGAACAGCATCCCGGCGCGGCTGGCGGAGCTGCCGCGCGACGCTGACATCGTCGTCTACTGCGCGCACGGCAACCGCTCCTACAGCGTCGCGGGCTGGCTGGTGCAGCAGGGCTACGCCGCGCGCAGCCTCAAGGGCGGCATCGCGGGCTGGAACGCGGCCGGGGGCGCAGTGGCGCGGGACTGAGGCGCGAGCTGCCCGCTACGGCAGGTGCGCGGGCGCCTGGATCCGGCGCGCATGCTTCGAGAGCAGGCTGGCAAGCACCCTGGAGAACTTGACGCCGTGCAGGTGGAGCACCTCGGTCATCGGCAGCCCCAGGTGCGGGCCGAACGCAGTGTTCGGGTTGGCGTCCGTGAAGTAGGGGACGCCGGTCGCGGCCTCGATACGTACGTCGAACTTGGCATAGTCGCGGCAGCGCAGCAGCTCGAAGGCCCGCCGCGCGTGGGCCGAGACGAGCGCCTCGACCTCGGGCGCGGCAAGGGTGTAGGTGTAGGCGTCCTGCTCGCTGTAGCTTTCGAAGCTGGTGAACTGATACTTGCGGCTCTCGCTGTCCCGGAAGACCTTCTCCGCGCAGAAGACGTGCATGCGCACGCCGTCGTCGAAGACCACCAGGGTGATCTCCGGGCCTTCGATGAAGCGCTCCACGACAACCGGCATCTTGTAGGTCGCGATCAGCATGTCCGCCTGCTGTGCGGCCTCCTCGTAAGTCTCCTTGACCGCGGCGTTGTCGATGCCGACGCTGCCGCCGCTTTCGTTCAGCTTGACGATGAGGGGCAGGCCGAGCTCCGGGCGTATCGACGCGCCGCGGCGGGTGATGAACTGGAACGGCGGCGTCGGGATGTCGTTGGCGTCGAGCAGCTCCTTGACCAGGTTGCGGTCGTTTCCGATGACGAGGCCGCGCATGCCCGCGCCGGTGTACGGGACCCCGGCCAGCTCGAGCGCGCCGGGGATGGAGGTCTGAAGCGCATCGCTCCCGCGGAGGGTGTCGACCAGGTTCAGGACCAGGTCGGGCTGGTCGACCAGCAGCTTGGCCATGAAGTAGCGATCCGCCCGATACGCCTTGGCCTTGATGCGCATCTTCCTGATGGCCGCGACGACGTCCCTGGCGCGCTGCTCGACCTCTACCTCGGCCTGGTACGCCTCGCGGGTGGGGAACCAGGCGGTCTTGACATGCGAATAGGCCACCGCGACGAGCCGCAGCTTCGCCAGCGCCTCCTTGTCGACGGCCAGGCGTTGGCCGCGCTTGCCGCGCTGCGGCTCGTCGCCCGGCCGGGTGGTGGTAAGGACGGGCCTCATCACCGCTCCGCTCCTCGATATGATAAGGCTATCTTAGCGGCAAGTGAGGATCTACGCAAGCAACCGTTCCAGGCGGCGTCCGCAGCCATCTGGAATTGCCGATCTCGCGACGGAACGATTGACAGGAACCGCGCGTGGTGCTATCCTCCGCGGCGTCCGTCATACATCTCATGCAGCGAGTCAACATCCTATGTCCGAAACACCCGATCTCGACCGCGTCATGGTCATCGCCGCGCACCCCGATGACCCCGAATTCGGCTGCGCCGGCACGATCGTCAAGTGGGCGCAAGCCGGCAAACACATCACCTACGTGCTGCTGACCAGCGGCGACAAGGGCAGCCATGACCCTGACCTCCGGCCCGGCCGGCTGGCTGCGCGCCGCGAGGGCGAGCAGCGCGCGGCCGCCGCGGATCTCGGCGTCAAGGAGGTCATCTTCCTACGCCGGCCCGACGGGCTGCTCGAAAATACGCTGGAGCTGCGCCGCGAGCTGTGCAACGTCATCCGGCAGCACCGGCCCCACATCGTCATCACGATCGATCCCTGGCGGCCCTATCAGTTGCACCCGGATCACCGCGCGGCCGGCCAGGCCGCGCTCGATGCAGTCTGGGCCGCGCGCGAGTGGTACATCTTCCCGGAACAGCTCGTCGAGGGGGTGGACGCCTGGCGCGTCAAGGAGGCGTATCTGTTCTGGACCGAGTCCCCCGATTATTGGGAGGACATCTCGTGCTGTCTCGAGGAGCGGATCGCTGCGCTGATGCGCCACGCCAGCCAGGTGGGTGATCCGGAGAAGCTGGCCGAGCGCATCCGGGAGCGCGTGCAGGAGGCCGGCGTCAAGCCCGGCTACCCCGCGGCGGAGGCTTTTAAGCGGTTCCAGTTTTGATGTTTTAGACAGGATTGACAGGATTTACAGGATTTGCAAGATAAAATCAATCTAATCCTGTCAATCTTGTCAATCCTGTCCAAATAACTGCCAGGTTTTAGACAGGATTTACAGGATTTACAGGATTTGCAAGATAAAATCAATCTAATCCTGTCAATCTTGTCAATCCTGTCCAAATAATCACTGGGGGCACGGTCAGAGACCGGCCCCAGCGTCCTTCGGATGGGCTTTTGGACATCAATCCTGTCAATCCTGTAAATCCTGTCCAAAGCACCATCCTGTAAATCCCGTCCAAAACATCAACCCTGTCCACGCGGAAGAAACCGAGATCCGGCGCGCCGCCAAAAAGACGGAACTCTATCAGCCTTCATACGTCTATACTTATAGTTGCTGTGTATCGTATGGAGGAAACGATGGAAGGGGAACCGACCACCAAAGGGCTTTGGCTGAAACCGGGGCCGATCATCGCAGGCGTCATCTTGCTCGTGACGCTGTTCGGCGTGGGCGCCATTGCCGGCGGCTGCAACGCGCTGCCGCGGCTCCTGCTGGTGCAGGCGGAGGCCGGCACGCCGACCGCCACGACGACGCCCTCGCCCATCATCGCGCCGATGCTCGACATCGCGCCGCGCGAGGGTGGGCCCGGCGCCCGCATCACCGTGACCGGCAAGGGGTGGCATCCCGGCAACACCGTCTTCATCCGCCTGGAGAACCCGGCCACCGGCGAGGTGCCGGCGATCGACCAGGCGTCGGCCATCGTGAGCGACGCCGGCGACTTTGTCGTGCGCTTCACCTACCCGCTTGACCCGCGCTGGGCCAGCCGGCCCGAGATGCTGATCACCGCGGTGGATACGGCCATCCAGAAGCACGTATCCGTGCCCTTCCGCCTCGTCGGCGTGACGCCGGCTACGCCCACCACGACGCCCGGCGTCACACCGCCCGCGCCGACGGTCGAGCCGCCGACGCTGACCAGCGTCCCGCCGACCGCGACGCGCGTGCCGCCGACTGCGACGCGCATCCCGCCCACCGCCACACGCGTGCCGCCGACCGCGACGCGCATCCCGCCCACCGCCACATCCGCGCCGCCCACCGCGGCGCCCGCGATCACGGACTGGCGCGGCGAATACTACGCCAACGTCAACCTGGCTGGCCAGCCGGTGCTGGTCCGCAACGACTGGACCGTGGACTTCGACTGGGGCGACGGCGCGCCCGCGGCCGGCCTGCCCGCGGACGGGTTCTCGGCCCGCTGGACGCGCGCCTTCGAGTTCGACTCGGCCACCTACCGCTTCTATGTCACCGTAGATGACGGCGCGCGGCTCTATGTGGACGACCAGCTCGTGCTGAACGAATGGCGCGACGGCAGCGTGCGCGAGGTCTATGCGGACGTGCCGCTGGCGCGCGGCGGACACACCCTCCGGCTCGAATACTACGAGCGGACCGGCGGCGCACGGGTGCGCCTGCGCTGGGAGCGGCTCGGCGCGGTCACCTTCCCGGACTGGAAGGCCGAATACTGGTCGAACCTGAACCTGGCCGGCAACCCGACCCTGACCCGCAACGACCGGAACATCGACTTCAACTGGGGCACGGGCTCGCCCGCGGTCGGCATCGCGGCGGACGGCTTCTCCGCGCGCTGGAGCCGCACGGTCGCCTGGCAGCCGGGGCTGTATCGGCTCTTCGTCCAGGCCGACGACGGCATGCGCGTGTACATGGACGGCCGCCTGGTGCTCGACGAGTGGCGCGACAACGACGCCAGCACTGCTTATTCGGTCGATCTCGCGTTCACCGGCGCGCATACGCTCGTCGTGGAGTATTACGAGCGAAGCGGCGGCGCGGTTGCCCGCTTCTGGTGGCAGATGCTGTATGCCTTCCCCACGGCCACCCCCACGGGGCAGGCGACGGCGACGCCGACTGCAACATCCACCGCCACAGCGACGCACACACCCACGGCGACGGCCACACCGACCGCCACAGCTACAGCGACCGCTACGGCTACAGCGACCGAAACATCGACCGCGACCGCCACAGCCACGGCGACGGCTGGCCCCAGCATGACGCC
>MWBF01000227.1 GCA_002068935.1 Chloroflexi bacterium ADurb.Bin325 | reverse complement strand
GCCGGCCGCGCCTCCGCGGCGTCGCCCTCGGCGCGGCCGACGGCCAGATGGCTGCGCGACAGCGCCTCCGCGATAGCCTCTTGCAGCGCCACCGGGTGCGGGGCCTGGCTGCGCAGCTCGGTGCGCAGCTCCTGGATGATGGCCTTGGCGCGCGCGATATCGCGCTGGGCCCGGCTCACGAACTGCCCCACATAAGGATAGGCCTGCACCAGCCCGGCATAGAAGGGCTTGTGTTGCAGCATGTCGAACCAGCCGCTCAGCGCGCCGATGGGGTTGTTCAGCCGGTGCACCACGTCGCCGGCCAGTCCGCCGATCGCGGCCAGCCGCTCGACCTCCGTGCGCTGCGCCCGCTCGATAGCGACCGCGGCCTGCCCCGCCAGGGCCTCCAGGATGCGGGCGTGCTCGGAGGTGAAGAAGGCCGGCGCGGGGCTTTCCAGGTTGAGGACGCCGATCACCCGCTCGCCGCTGACCAGCGGCACGGCCAGCTCGCTCTTCATCTCCTCGCCCAGATAGCGCCGGTACAGCGGCTCGCGATCCACATCCGGCGCGTACACCTCGTCGCCGCTGCTGACCGCGCGGCCGCTGACCGACTGGGCGATCGGCACGCGCGTCCCCTCCGGCTCGCCGCCGGTCGTGCAGACGATGACCAGCTCGCCGCCGTCCAGATGGAGCAGTTGGCCGAACGTCGTATCGACGCGCGCCAGGCTCTCGTCCAGCAGGCCGCGCAGCGCATCCGCGTCGCCCTGGGCCAGGGCCGCGGCATAGCGCTCCCCCGCGGCGCGGGTCAGCTCGGCCAGGCCGCGGCGCTGATCCTCGGTGAAGCCGTCCTCGCGCGGGGTCTCGACGTTCAGTACGCCGATGATGGCCCCGCCGGCCCGGATGGGCACGGCCAGCTCCGCCTGGATGCGCTCCTTCTCGCGCTCCAGCACGCGCTGATAGGGCGGCGGCTGCGCGGTGCGCGCCAGCAGCCGGGGCGGGTCGCCCGCCCGCGCAGGCAGTTGCTCGACCACGAAATAATCCGGCCGGGTGACGTCGGGGACGATGACCGGCCGCCGCGCCTGCACGGCCAGCCCGCTGACGCACAGGTCAGTGCGGAAGCGCAGGCCCAGGTCGCGCGGGGGGACGTTCGTCGTGTAGCGCACGACGAGGTCGGCCCCCTCGGTGAGCAGCAGTTGGCCGAAATGCCCCTCGATGAGCGCCAGGGAGCGGTCGAGCACCGTGCGCACGACCGCGTTGACCTCGGTCTCGCGCGCCAGTTGCAGGCTGATGGCGCTGAGCGCGGCGGCCTCCTGCCGCGAATGCGCGAGCTCGATGGTCAGCGCGACATGGTTGCAGAGCAGGCGCAGGATCTCGATGTCGCGCGGGGCGAATGCGCCGGGCAGCGCGCTCTCCAGGCTGATGGCGCCGATCGCGCCCGCGCCGACCAGCAGCGGCAGGACCAGCTCGCTGCGCATGGCCTGGGGCACGCTGCGCGGCGCCTTGTAGATGCGACGGAGCGCGGGGGACAGCTCCGACAGGTCGGGGATGTTGATGACCGCGCGCCGGGTGACGCTGAGGCCGCTCATGCAGTCGTCCAGCGCAAAGTAGATGCCCAGGTCGGCACGGTGGCCGGGGTCGGTGGCCCGCACGCGCATCCGCTCCCCCTCGCGCAGGAAGAGCCAGCCGACATCGAACGGGACGAGCGCCAGCATCTCGGCCAGCACCGCTTCCAGGAACGGGTGGAAGTCGTGCTCCGAGTGCAGGGCCCGGTAGGTCAGGCGCTGGGCGACCGTTGCGATCGTCGCGGCCATGCCCAGGGTCGGCAGGCCGGCGTCTGCGGGCGGTTCAGCGGGCATCGGAGACTGGGCGTTGTCGTGTGTCACCATCGGCGCGTCACCATGGGCGCTGCAACCCTGCGAGGGTCGTCATGGCCGCAGTATACCACAAGAAAAGAACCCGGTTTCGCCGCGAACTGCGTCCGTGCCGAAACCGGGCGTCCCTATGCGCTTTTATGGGAGGCGAGGCTCCGGCCGGGCCGGAGTCTCGCTTTCGGACAGGGATCAGACGTTGTACTGCGCCGGTCGCTTGCTGCGGCGGATCGCCCAGATCATCACGCCGATCAGAATGACCATGATGATCGCGGTCGGGAGGTCCACCGTGTCGGAGGCGACGACGATGGGCGCGAGGATCAGGCTGATCAGGTTGATGACCTTGATGAGCGGGTTGAGCGCCGGGCCGGCGGTGTCCTTCAGCGGGTCGCCGACAGTGTCGCCCACGATGCTGGCCTTATGCGCATCGGAGCCCTTGCCGCCATAATGGCCCTCTTCGATCAGCTTCTTGGCGTTGTCCCAGGCGCCGCCGGCGTTCGACATGAACACGGCGAGCAACTGGCCGGAGAGGATGACGCCGGCCAGGAAGCCGCCCAGGGCCTCGGCCTTGAGCAGGAAGCCGACCACGATCGGGATCAGGACGACCAGGATGCCGACGGGCAGCAGCTCGCGCTGCGCAGCCTCGGTGGAGATGGCGACGGCCTTGCGATAGTCGGGCAGAACCGTGCCCTCGCGCACGCCCGGCACCTCGAACTCCTTGCGGACGACCGCGACCATGCCGTTCGCCGCGCGGGCGACGGCCTTGACGAGCAGCGCGCCGAACAGGATCGGCACGCCGCCGCCGATCAGCAGGCCGATGAACACGCGCGGGTCCGCGATGTTGATGACCTCGCCGAAGTCAGGCCGGACCAGGTTGATATCGGTGATGAAGGAGCCGAACAGCGCCACCGCCGCGGTGACCGCCGAGCCGATCGCGACGCCCTTGGTGATGGCCTTGGTCGTGTTGCCCACCGCGTCCAGGTCGGTCATGATCTTGCGCGCGTCCGCGGGCATGGAGGCCATCTCGCCGATGCCGTTGGCGTTGTCGGAGATGGGGCCGAAGGAGTCCATCGAGACCAGGTTGCCGGCGTGGGTCAGCCAGCCGATGCCGATGAGCGCGACGCCGTAGATCGAGTAGTGCATCCCCAGCCCGCCGTAGACGAGGACGGAGGTCATGATCGCCGCGGCGATCGTAAAGACCGCCCAGGTGCTCGACTCGTAGCCTTCCGCCAGGCCGCTCAGGATGGTCGTGGCCGGGCCGAAGCGGGTGCTCTTGGCGATCTCCTGCACCGGCGGCTTGTCGGTCGCGGTGAAGTAGGCCGTCAGGCGGTTGACGATCACGTTGAAGATGACGCCGGCCGAAACCAGCAGGGGCGGCTGCCACCAGTGCGCCGGATCCACGCCGCGGATGTAGGTCGCGCCCAGCAGGAAGGAGAAGGTGATCGTAATGACCGACGAGACCTCGTAGGCGATCTCCATCGCGTGCCAGGCGTTGCCCTTCGAGATCGTGCGCTCCCAGACCGGCACGGAGAAGGTGCCGACGATGGAGCTGATGACGCCGATGGCGCGCACCAGCAGCGGGAAGACGATCCAGTAGACCTGGCCGGTGATGCGCAGCAGCGCCAGGCCCAGGATCAGGGCGGAGACGATGGTGACCTCGTAGGACTCGAAGATGTCGGCGGCCATGCCGGCGCAGTCGCCCACGTTGTCGCCCACCTGGTCCGCGATGACCGCCGCGTTGCGCGGGTCGTCCTCTTCCAGGTTCTCCTCGACCTTGCCGACCAGGTCGGCGCCGACGTCCGCCGCCTTCGTGTAGATGCCGCCGCCGACGCGCATGAACAGCGCCACCAGCGTGCCGCCGAAGCCGAACCCCAACAGCGCGTCGGGCGCGGCCTTGCCGAAGATGATGAAGATGATCGTGCCGCCGAACAGGCCCAGGCCGTCGGTCAACATGCCGGTGACGGTGCCGGAGCGGTAGGCGATGCGCAGCGCGTCACCGAAGTTCCGCATGGAGGCCGCGGCGACCCGCAGGTTGCCCTGGACGGCCATGCGCATGCCGAGCTGGCCGACGGTCAGCGAGAAGAAGGCGCCCAGGATAAAGGCGAGGGCGCGGCCGATGGCGATCGTGATGCGGGCATTGCCGCCGAACATCTCGACCGCTTCCGGCGTGGGCTTGGCGATCCAGACGCTGCCGAACAGGGCAAAGATCAGGACGCCGACGAAGGGCAAGATGGTCCGAAGCTGCTGGCCCAGATAGGCATCCGCACCCTCCCGGACGGCGGTCCAGATGCGAATCATCTGCTCTGTGCCCTTTTCCTCGGCCATCACGTTGCGGAACAGCAGATAGGCGTACACCAGGCTGAGGGCCGCAACCACGAGCACGGCATAGATTGCCGTGCTCTCGAACGAAGTCAGGTGGATTTCGCTCATGAAATTCCTTGAGACCTCCTGGCAAGAATGATCGTGGGCAGGGCCTGCGCGCAGGCCTGCCTGAGCTCACAAGATTAAGAGGCGATGACCGGATCAAGCGTCTATCCGAAACGCGCGTGGGCCGGCCTCCGACCGAGCCCCTGGCACGGTCAGGGGCCGGCCAGAGCAGTTCCCGGATAGGTTCTAAGGTGATTGGGTCGAGACATGCAGCAGGGCCCGAAATGAGGGCTTGAGCCTGGCTGTCGGCCCCCTTGTGCGCCAGTGCAAAGGGGCCTGATATGATTGCATGTCGCGAGCGCGGCTCGACCGCGCGGAGGCGCTGTCCTGAGCACACAGAACGCATTGTAACGTTTAACCCCTATTTGTCAAGTAGCTTACCGTCTTAACTTGCGGAAGACGCTTGTACACAGCACTTGTGATGGAAGGCGCGCCTGTTGTCCCGGCCAGCTTTCGGCCCGAAAACGCCCGCTATCGCGGCCGGGATGTTGTGTTATAATGCGCTCCACCTGCGGTAGAGGAGGACAACATGGCAAAGGATAAGGGCGCAAGCGAGCGGCCGGTCGTCGGGGTGGATCTGGGCGGCACGAAGGTGCTCGCGGGCGTCGTCAGCCCGACAAACGAGATCCTGGCGACCGCCAAGCGGGCCACCAAGGCCGAGGCCGGGGTGGATGCGGTCGTGGAGCGCCTGGTCAAGACGGTGCGAGACGCCGTATCGGCCGCGGGTCTCGAGCTGGACAAGATCGAGGCCGTCTGTTCGGCCGCGCCCGGCCCGCTCGACCCGGAGGCCGGCGTCGTGCGCAATGCGCCGAACCTGCCCGGCTGGGAGAACGTGCCTTTCGCCCACCTCGTCAGCGAGGGGCTGGGCGGGCTGCCCGTCTTCATCGAAAACGATGTGAACCTGGGCACGCTCGGCGAGTTTGTCCTGGGCGCGGGGCGCGGCTATCGCAATATCGGCATCCACGGCTCGGCCGGCGAGATCGGCCACACGGTCGTGCTGGCCGACGGGCCGGTGTGCGGCTGCGGCAATCGCGGCTGTCTGGAGGCGGTGGCGAGCCGCACGGCCATCGAACGCGATATCTGGCTGGGCATCAAGGCGGGCCGCGAGAGCAGCATCCGGGAGATCCTGAAGCGCGACAAGCGCGAGCGGCTGACCAGCGGCGTCCTGGCCGAGGCCTACAGCGCGCACGACCCCCTCGTGGCGGAGGTCATCGGCCGCGTGCAGTTCTACCTGGGCCTGTGCGTGGCAAACGTCATAAACCTGATCGACCCCGAGCTGGTGATCCTGGGCGGCGGCGTGGTCGAGGCGCTCGACGAGGGCTTCCTGGAGCCGATCCGCCGGACCGCGTATCAGTATACGCTGAACAAGCTGGATGCGCGGAACATCGACATCGTGCCCGCGAAGCTGGGCGACGATTCGGTGCTGCTCGGCGCGGCGGTCAACGCGCGCTGGCGTCTGGCCGAACGTTAGGGGACGGCCCCCATCCCCTGGCCCCTTCCCCCGTCGGGACGGGGGAAGGGGAAACGACTCCCTCCCCTGCGCAGCCTTGCTCTGGCCGGTCTCCGACCGAGCCAGGGGGCACGGTCGGAGACCAGCCCCAGCGTTTCTCGGCTGGGCTTGAG
>MWBF01000226.1 GCA_002068935.1 Chloroflexi bacterium ADurb.Bin325 | reverse complement strand
CGTCTTCGGCTCGGGCGAGCGCGGCGCGGCCGCGCGCTCGAAGCGCACCCACATCACCCGGTTCGCGGGCAGCCGGACCTCGGCGCGAATGGTCCGCATTGCGCCGGCCGCGTCGCGCTCCTCGATGGCGACGTAGTATGCGCCCGCGCCGAGCGGCGCAAACTCGCACGCATCCGGCCCATATTCGGCCTTGCTGCCGCTGGTCTGCGTCATGCCGCCCCAGCCGTCGGCCCACAGGCGGACCTTCCGCCCCGCCTCGCCCAGCACGCGACAGCGCACGACGCTGAAGCCCGGCCCCGCGCCGCCGTCCTCGACGCTCCAGCGGATGGCGTCCTCCGCGGGCGGCTTCGCCGGCGGCTGGACGGGGGGCGGGGCAGGCGGCGGGGCGGGCGGTTCGACCGGCGGCTGGACCGCGTCGCTGAACGTGACCCACACGACGCGGCGGCCGTCCAGCGTCACGTCCGCGGTCAGGCCGCCGGCCAGGCCCTGCGGCTGCACGCTGTATCGGCCCGGGCCGAGCGGCGCAAACTCGCACGCATCCGGCCCGTATTCGGCCTTGCTGCCCGTCCGCTGGACGGAGCCCTCCCAGCCGGTCGTCCACAGCCGCACGTCCACGCCCGGCTGGCCCTTGACCCGGCAGCGCACGACGCCGAAGCCCGGCCCCGCGCCGCCGTCGCTGACCTCCCAGGCCCAGCCCGGCGCGGCCAGCTCGACGACGGCCTCGCTATGGCCGTCCACGACGATGCCGGAGCGCGCCAGGCTCGTATCGGCCACGGCCAGGTCATACGCGCCCGCCTTGAGATCCGCAAAGCGGAACGCGCCGTCCGCGGCCGCGATCTGCTCCGCCTGCCAGCCGTCCGCGGGCCGCGCCAGGCGGACGAGCCGGCCGCCGCCCCCGCGCACGACCCCGCGGATGACGCTGCTCTCCGGCGCGATGATCGCGCCGGTCACGTCGAAGTTGGCCGCGGCCGCGGGCCGCTCGCGCGTCAGGATCACATCCTGATGTTTGTCCGCCGCGGGCACGCTGACCCGGTATGCGGCCAGCGGCACATCCATGAATGCGTAACGCTCGTCCGGCCCGGCATGGCCGGCCAGCCGCCAGCCGTCGTCGCGCGCCAGCTCCACCGCCAGCCCCGCGCCCCCGCGCACCTGCCCGGTCACCCGGCCGCCGACGCCCGCATCCCCGCGCCAGGGCCGGGCCTGCTTCGGCTCCGCCTTGAGCGCATCGACGATGGGCAGCTTTCCGCCCGGCCAGCGCGCGCTGTACCACGCCGCGCCCTCCCACATGGGCTGCCAGCTCCCCAGGGTGTAGTTGCCGAGCAGCCAGAACGCGGTGCAGAAGAAGTAGTCCGGCGCATGGTCGAAGCGGGTGCTCGTGCCCATCATGCAGCGGCAGGCCTCGAGGGTCTGCGCCGCGTGGAGCTGGGGCGTGGTCGCGGGATAGCGCGGGTCGGGCCGCTCGCCGACGATATAGCCGTCCTCGGTCGCGAGGATGGGCAGGGAGCGGCCGATCTGGTCGCGGATCAGCCGGTCGTAGCGCTCATATGCGCGCCAGCACGACGGGTCATCGAACGCGGTCGCGCCCGGGTTCGAGTGATTGCGGCGCTCCTCGTTGACGCGCGCCAGGCTCCACCCCTGCCACGCGTCCGCGCCCCACTGCTCGCCCGCGATACGGCCGTAGAACTCCGCGGTGTAGGGCGCGCCCTGCTGGTTGCCCGGATCGTAGGGGTAGTCGAGCGGGTGGTTGAGGCTGTAGTTGTGGACGGCCTGCCAAACCGGCTCGCCGAACAGGTCGCGGCGGCCCAGGCGGCAGATCTCGCCCACGATATCCCAGGTTGTGCCGGTTGCCAGCGCGGGGACGGCGGGATAGCCGCCGCGCTGCAAGATGGCCTCCATATCCACGATGGCGTTGCGCGCGACGATGGTCAGCGCATCCGCGGGCCGCTCGCCGCCCTGCCACTCCACGCCGAGATCCGGCTCGTTGTTGAACTCGAGATAGCGCACGCCCGCGGCCACGTAGTCGCTGACCGCCCGCAGCCCCTTCGCATCGAGCACGCCCGGGTTGGGCTGGGGCCGATAGAGCCGGACGATGGGCATGATGTCGTGCTTGAGCAGCAGCTCCACGAACCCCAGCGCGCCGTCGTGGTTGGCGACCTTGACCCACTTGACGCCCAGCGCCTGGAGCTCCGGCAGCCACGTCCGCTCGATATCGCCCAGGCCGATGGCCGCGGCAAAGCCGGCGCTCCAATGAACGCCGATGCCGGTGTCGTTCTTCGGTCGCGGATAATCACGTAGTTCCATCGGTGCTCCTCCTGGATGCAGGACGATCGACCGGACAATTATACTCGAATGGGGGCGCGTTGTCTAAAGGGAAAAACGCGGGTTCGCACAGGTGTGCGGCAAGAGGACAAAGAAAACGTGCCTGGCACGGAGACCCCATGCCAGGCATGTCAGAGGTTCAGGCGCCAAAGGCGCTAAAGCGCCTACTACGAACTGAACCCGTTTGTAGTAGGCGCTTCAGCGCCCCGTTACTACCGCCGCCGGCGCAGCCCCAGGCCCGCCAGCCCGGCCAGCGCCGGCGTCGTGCTGGCGGCGGTGAAGCTCGCCAGGCCCACGGCCGTCGGCGCCGGCAGCGTCACGCTCACCGGGTCATGCAGCGTCGTCGCGCCGCTCAGCGCGACATCCTCGAGCCGATAGAAGTAAGTCAGCCCCGGCTGCACGCCCGCATCGACCCAGGTGTAGGCGTGGCCCTCCGCCGAGCCGGGCGCAGCCGCCGGGATCAGCGCCGCGTTGACCTGCATCCACGGCCCCGCAGCGCTCTCGCTGCGGTAGACGTTGAAGCCGGCGTTGTCCATCTCGCTGACCGTCTCCCACGCCAGGGTCACGCCCTCGGCCGCGGCCGCGGCGGTGAAGCTCGCCAGGTTCACGGCCGCCGGCATGAAGCTGAGCCGGTAGTCCTCGACCTCGCCGTCATGGGCCAGGCCCTTCGGCCCGAGCGTGGGGCATGACCCCGTGGCGGACATCACGCGCAGCCGCAGGTACGCGGTCGGCGGGAAGTGGCCCCGCGCCGGCAGCTTGTCGGTGAAGGTCAGCGTGAGATTGCCGCTGCTCGTCACGGACCCCTGGGCAAAGGAATCGTTGTTGCCGACATCGAAGCCGTCATTTCCCCAATCCACCCAGCCGTAGACGCAGGCGCGGTTGCCGGCCGTGCCCCTGTTCACCGACACGACGACGAAGCCGCTGCCGTCGCCCCAGTTCGTGTCCATCGAGACGAAGCCGTCCTCATCATCGCTATCTGCAAGGTCATCGCCGGTGGCTGTGGCATTGGGCTGGCCGTCAACCTCGCCGTCGCCCCTGAGGACGCCCAGATAAGGCCCGGTGGCCGTGATGTTGTGGCGCGCGCCGTCGGGGAGAAGCGTCTGGCCGTCATAGTTCGGCGCGTCGCCAAAGTCGATCGGCAGCACGATGCGACCATACATGCATGCGTAGTTTTCCCGGTTCTCAGCGGTCACGTACACACTGTTCGGGGACGCGCTGGGCGTGGCCGGGCAGGCGCCCGCGCCGCTCGGGATGAACCCGGTGATCTGCAACGTGTACGGCACGCCGTCGATGGTGACAACCTGATCCGGGATGCTGGTCGGCAGGATGACCCGGTCATCGCACGGGCCGTTCGTTGCCCCGTAGGCGCAAGGATAACTGTTGGGAGTTTCGTCCAACTCGACGGTGAAGTTGAAGGTCTGGCTCGCTGTCGGATCTGCCAGGTCCAGCTTCACAGCCAGGTCCACATACTCCATAACAGCGCTGGCCGTGATCGGCCGGTTGTAATGGGTGAACTTCCCCAGCAAGAAGACCTGTCCTGGGGTGATAGCAAAGCCGCCGTTGTTGCCATCGAAGCCGAAGCCGCTCTGGCCGGAGCCGGTGCTGATGCCGTAGAATACCTGGTTTTCGTCGGTGATGTTCGGCGTATTGTTATAATTAACGTTGGTCGGTGCGCCCCCTCCGGAGGTTCTGGCATTCAGCCAGATGCCGTCAACATTAACCAGCGTCAGGGCCAGAGCCACGCTCACGGCCAGCATCACAATCAAGAGCGCGACAACGGTCGCCCGCACGGGAATTCGCCACAGAAGCTGTTTCACCTGTATCCTCCTTGTCTGTTCCAAACATACGGGCACAGTTCACCAGGCCGTCTCGCGATGACGCCAAAGGGATCGCAACGATTGAGAAGGCCGCCGACGCCGACAGCTGGCAGGTCAACCGGTTCGCAGATATCTAACCGGCCGCAAAGGGATATAGGTACACCCATTATATCACAATCCTACAAATGTCAAGAGTTATTTTGCCAACAGCGCGACGAAATGACCATAATATGTTATTTAGCACATATCACCCGAATAAGGTGTATTATTTGCTACTCACCGAGCAATATGGATTATGGTCGGGCGCGCGCGTCAGGAATTCCAGACAGCCGTCCAGGCGCAGGCGCGCTCAGGCTGCCCCCATGCGGCGGCGGTTGGAATTGCCGGCGGGATATACTTGCGTGCGGGCTGCAACGTGCTACACTGTGGCGGTGATTATCTTGCCCGAGGTGAAACCGTGTCCCAGAAGAACGTGATCCCCCTGCCCCTGCACATGGTCGAGCGCGCCGGAACCTTCCGGCTCGACGAGACGACGACGATCGTGGCGCCCGACGCGGCCCGCGCCATCGGCCAGCAGCTCGCCTGCACGCTGGCGCCCGCGCTGGGCTTTCTGCCCGCGGTGGCCGCCGCGGCCGGCGCGGACGGCAACGCCATCGACCTCCGGATCGACGCGGGGCTGGCCGACCGGCTCGGGCCGGAAGGCTATCTGCTGACCATCGACGAAGGCCGCGCGGAAATCCGCGCGGCCGCGGCGGCCGGGCTCTTCTACGGCACGCAGACCCTGCGCCAGTTGCTGCCGCCGGACATCTACCGGCAGGCCGCGGTCGGCCGCGCGGCGTGGGAGCTGCCCGGCGTGGAGATCGAGGATCGGCCGCGCTTCGGCTGGCGCGGGGCCATGCTCGATACCGCGCGCCACTTCATGCCCAAGTCGTTCATCAAGAAGTACATCGACCTGCTGGCGCTGCACAAGCTCAACCGCTTCCACTGGCACCTGACCGACGATCAGGGCTGGCGCATCGAGATCGAGCGCTACCCCCGGCTGACCGAGGTCGGCGCGTGGCGCAAGCAGACGGTGAGCGGCCATTGGCGGCATGACCAGCCGAACACCTATGACGGCAAGCCCCACGGCGGCTTCTACACGCAGGCCGACATTGCCGAGATCGTCGCCTATGCGGCCGACCGCTTCGTCACCGTCGTGCCGGAGATCGAGATGCCCGGCCACGCGCAGGCCGCGATCGCCGCATACGCGGAGCTGGGCAACACCGACGTGCTGCCCGCCGAGCCGCTCGAGGTCAGCCCGGACTGGGGCGTCAATCGCAACGTGTTCAACGCCAACGAGAGCACCATCCTGTTTCTCCAGGGTGTGCTGGACGAGGTGCTGGCGCTCTTCCCCAGCGAGTATATCCATGTCGGCGGCGACGAGTGCCCGAAGGAGCAGTGGCGCAACAGCCCGACCGCGCAGGCGCGGCTGCGCGAGCTGGGGCTGGCGGACGAGGATGCGCTGCAAAGCTATTTCATCCGGCGGATGGACAGCTACCTGACGCAGCGCGGCCGGCGGCTGATCGGCTGGGACGAGATTCTCGAGGGCGGGCTGGCGGAGAACGCCATCGTGATGTCATGGCGCGGGGAGGCGGGCGGCATCGCCGCGGCCCAGGCCGGCCACGATGTCATCATGGCCTCCAACCGCTACACCTACTTCGACTACTATCAGTCGGAGGATCGAGCCGCGGAGCCGCTCGGCATCGGCGGCTTCATCTCGCTGGAGAAGGCCTACAGCTT
>MWBF01000225.1 GCA_002068935.1 Chloroflexi bacterium ADurb.Bin325 | reverse complement strand
CGGGTCGAACAAAATGACCGCCGCGCCGATCATGGCGGCGAGCGCGGTCAGCATGATTGGCTTGAAGCGAATAGCGCCGGCTTCGAGCAGGACTTCACGCAGTGGTCGATCTGCGGTCTTGGCGTTGCGGATGAAATCGACGAGCAGGATCGAGTTCCTGACGATGATGCCAGCGAGCGCGATAAAGCCGATCATCGACGTCGCTGTGAATGGCGCATTGAATAGGATGTGACCAATGACAATGCCGATGAGCGTGAGCGGTATCGGCGTCAGAATAACAAGCGGCAGTTTGAAACTTTTGAACTGGGCGACAACGAGGATGTAGATGGCCATGATCGCCACAGCGAAGGCCGCGCCCATGTCGCGGAACGTGACATAGGTGATTTCCCACTCACCGTCCCACAGCAAGGACGGGACGCTCTCGTCGGCTGGCTGCCCGTACATGATTATATTCGGTTGCGGCAACTCACCCCAATCGTGCGCGCGCACGAGACGCTCAACAGCTACGGCTGGGTGGACAAGGCAGGGGGCGTGGCGCGCATCCCGATCGCCCGCGCCATGCTGCTGGTCACGGAGGGCCTGGGGCCGGCGGTCAGCTCGACAAGCACGCCGACTCCCGCGGCCGACAAATAGAACAGAAGGGTTAAGAGTTGGTCGCCATGTTCGACATAAAGCGACAGGCACGTCAAAGGGGCCGATCAGCGGGGGATCACCGGATCGGCTCTGTCGTGTCGTTGGCCTTGCTGCTTGCGCTCCTGCTGCTGCCGGTCGGCGCAGCCTATGCGCACGACGGGCCGCAAACGGATCACGCCTCGGATGAAGCCATCCTCAACCAGGTGGCGTTCGATCAGAACCTGGACAGCCAGATGCCGCTGGCTGTCCCCATGGTCGACGAACAGGGCCGTCGGGTGACGCTGGGCCAGTATCTGGGCCAGAAGCCGGCCATCCTGGTGTTCACTTATTACAACTGCCCCAACCTCTGCCCGATCATCCTGCACGGGCTGAGCGAGTCGCTGCGCACCATGCAGGTCGAGGTGGGCCAGGAGTTCGATGTCGTGGTCGCCAGCATCGACCCGCGCGAGACGCCGGAGCAGTCGACCGCGGCCAAGGCCGCCATCATCGCCAGCTATGGCCGCTGGGGCTCGCAAGACGGCTGGCACTTCCTGACCGCGCCGGAAGACTCGATCGTGCAGTTGGCCGACGCCGCGGGCTTTCATTATGTCTACGATCCCAAGTCCAACCAGTACGCGCACCCCGCGGGCATCCTGGTCATAACGCCGGGCGGCCGCATTTCGAAATATCTCTACGGGCTGGAGTTCTCCCCGCGCGACCTGAAGCTGGCCCTGGTGGATGCGTCGGCCGGCAAGATCGGCGGCGCGGTCGATCAGATCCTCCTGCGCTGCTTCCACTACGACCCGACCCGCGGCAAGTACACGGTCGCCATCAAGGAAATCCTCAAGTATGCCGGCCTGCTCACGATGTTCGGGCTCGGCGCGATGGTGTTGGTGCTCTCGCGCTCGAAGCCGCAGCCGCCGGAGCCGCTGATCTTGCCGGAGGAAGACCAGCCCGCAGACCAGAAGGAGAGCCAGCCGTGAACACCCAGTGGACGCTCGATCAGGCAACCCCCCATGCGGGCCGCGTAGACGCGCTCTTCCTGTTCCTGGTCGCCATCAGCGTGCTCGTCAGCCTCGGCGTCGTCACCATGGTGACGTTCTTCATCCTGAAGTATCGCCGCGGCAAGGAGGCGGATCGCACCAACCCGGTGGATACGCACCACAAGCTGGAGCTGACGTGGACGATCATCCCGCTGATCATCTTCCTGGGCATGTTCGTGTGGGCCGGCCGCCTCTACTTCCAGATGTACGATGTGCCGGCCGACGCGATGGAGATCTACGTCCTCGGCAAGCAGTGGATGTGGAAGTTCCAGCACCCGGATACGGGCCAGCTCGAGGTCAACGACCTGCATGTGCCCGTCAACCGGCCCATCAAGCTGACGATGACCTCCGAGGATGTCATCCATAGCCTCTACGTGCCCGCGTTCCGGATCAAGACGGACGTGGTGCCGGGCCGCTATACGACGGTCTGGTTCGAGGCCTCGGAGACGGGCAACTATCATCTGTTCTGCGCCGAGTACTGCGGCACTAGCCACTCCGGCATGATCGGCCAGGTCATCGTGATGCCCGAGGATGAATACCTGGCCTGGGCCGGCGGCAGCCCGACCGGCAGCCAGCCGGCCTCCGCGGCGCAGGCCGGCGAGCAGCTCTTCAGCAAGGTCGGCTGCATCGCCTGCCACAAGCTCGACGGAACCCCCGGCGTGGGCCCGTCGCTCGCCGGCGTCTTCGGGCGGCCGGTCAAGCTGACCAACGGGGAGACCGTCACGGCCGACGAGGCCTATCTGCGCCAGTCGATCCTGGAGCCGGCCACCCAGGTGGTCGAGGGTTATCAGCCGGTCATGCCGCCCTACCAGGGGCAGTTGACCGAAGATCAGGTGTTGCAGCTCATCGCCTACATCAAGAGCCTGGGCGCTGAGCAAGGGGGTACGCAATGAGCGTTACGACTGTTCCGCCGCGCGGCGCAGTGGGGCCGGCGCCCAAGAACTATGTGAACGTCAACAGCAGCATCAAGTCCTGGCTGCTGACGACCGACCACAAACGGGTCGCCATCCTGTATCTGATCTCGGCGACCTTCCTCTTCTTCCTGGGCGGCATCGCGGCCGGCCTCGTGCGGGCCGAGCTGGTCACGCCCGCGGGCGATCTGGTCTCCGCCGAGACCTACAACAAGCTCTTCACGATGCACGGGGTCTTGATGGTCTTCTTCTTCCTGATCCCCATCGTCCCGGCGGTGCTCGGCAACTTCCTGATCCCGCTGATGATCGGCGCGCGCGATCTCGCGTTCCCGCGGCTGAACCTGGCAAGCTGGTACGTCTACATGACCGGCGCGGTGGTCACGCTGATCGCCATCTTCACCGGCGGTGTGGACACCGGCTGGACCTTCTACACGCCGTTCAGCAGCGTCTACTCCAACAGCGCGGTCATCATGACGGCGATCGGCGTGTTGATCGTCGGCTTCTCGTCCATCTTCACGGGGCTGAACTTCATCGTCACGATCCACAAGATGCGCGCGCCCGGCCTGACCTGGTTCCGGCTGCCGCTGTTCGTGTGGGCCATGTATGCCACCAGCCTGATCATCATCCTGGGCACGCCGGTCGTCGCCATCACGCTCGTCCTGGTGGCGATCGAGCGGCTCCTGGGCGTCGGCATCTTCAACCCGGTGGTCGGCGGCGACCCGCTGCTGTTCCAGCACCTGTTCTGGTTCTACTCGCACCCGGCGGTCTATCTGACGATCCTGCCCGCGATGGGCATCATCAGCGAGCTGGTCACCTGCTTCTCGCGCAAGCGCATCTTCGGCTACAAATACATCGCCATGTCGAGCCTGGCGATCGCGGCCTACGGCTTCCTGGTCTGGGGCCATCATATGTTCGTCTCCGGCCAGTCGGTCTACGCCAGCATGGTGTTCTCGCTGCTGAGCTTCATGGTCGCCGTGCCATCGGCCATCAAGGTGTTCAACTGGACCGCGACGCTGCACAAGGGCTCCATCTGGCTGGCCACGCCGATGCTCTATGCGCTCGGCTTCCTGGGCCTGTTCCTCATCGGCGGCCTGACCGGGCTGTTCCTGGCGTCGCTGGCGATCGACGTCCACGTCCACGACACCTACTTCATCGTGGCCCACTTCCACTACATCATGGTAGGCGCGGTCGTGCTGGCCTTCCTCGGCGGCCTCCACTTCTGGTGGCCCAAGATCACGGGGCGGATGTACTCCGAGAAGTGGGCGCGGCTGAGCGCGGTCGTCATCTTCCTCGGCTTCAACCTGACCTTCTTCCCGCAGTTCATCGTCGGCTATCTGGGCATGCCGCGGCGGTATCACGCCTATGCGCCGGAGTTCCAGTTCTGGAACATCCTCTCCTCGCTGGGCTCGGTCGTGCTGGCGGTCGGCTACTTCCTGCCGCTGATCTACCTGCTGATCTCGCTGCGCACCGGCAAGCGCGCGCCCGCAAACCCCTGGGGCGCGACCGGCCTGGAATGGCAGATCCCGTCGCCGCCGCCCACCTACAACTTCCGCGAGACGCCGGTCGTGACCGGCCCGCCCTACAACTACTCCGCGGTCGCCGCGGAGGAGGCTTATCGCGAGGCCAGGAAACAGGAGGGCCAGCGTGAGTGACGTATCGCAGATCGCAGCGGAGGCGCGGCCGATCGTCGCGCACCATTTCGACGATGTCGAGCAGCAGCACGAGGCCAACACCCTCGGCATGTGGGTGTTCCTGACGACCGAGGTGTTGTTCTTCGGCGGCACCTTCCTCGGCTATCTGGTGTTCCGCTCGCTGTACACGCATGCGTTTGCGGAGGCCAGCCGCCACCTGAACGTGCCGCTGGGCACGGCCAACACCGCGCTCCTGCTGTGCAGCAGCCTGGCGATGGTGCTGGCCGTCTACTTCGTGCGCCAGGATCGCAAGCGGACCGCGGTCGTGCTGCTGCTGCTCACCGCGGCGCTCGGCGCGGCCTTCCTGGGCATCAAGGCCGTCGAGTGGATCACCGACTGGCACGAGGGGCTGGTGCCGGGGCTGAACTGGCTCGTCGTCGGCCCCAACGCCAAACACGAGGAGCTGTTCTTCGTCCTGTACTTTACGATGACGGGGCTGCACGCCATCCACATGATCATCGGCATCGCAGTGGTCGGCATCGCGGCCCTGGTGCTGGCCCGCCAGCAGCACGTGGCGCGGCGCTTCACCAACATCGAGATGATCGGGCTCTACTGGCACTTCGTGGACATCGTCTGGGTGTTCCTCTTCCCGCTGCTCTACCTGATCAACCTGCACGGCTGAGGGCGATATGACAAACCGGAATGCGGCTGAACTGCGAACCTATCTGCTGGTCTTCGTCGCGCTGCTGGCGCTGGTCGGCGCCACGGTCGGCGTCGCGCTGATCGACCTCGGCCCGTTCGGGCCGATCGTCGCGCTGCTCATCGCCGGCGTCAAGGCGGGGCTGATCATGGTCTTCTTCATGCACATCCGCAAGACCACGAAGGTGGCCTGGATCTTCGTCGCCCTGGGGCTGCTGTGGCTGTTCATCATGTTGAGCCTGACGATGGCGGATTATCTGACGCGCGGGTGAGGCCGACGGGGCGCAACACGAACCATCGCACAGCGACGGCCAAAGGGCCTCCCGGACAGGGAGGCCCTTTTGATTGGGCGGACCGCGCTTGACACAGCGCGGCCCGCCGCCTACACTTGCAGATGAGCGACATCTGCGACAGACGGAGGTGCATCATGTCGCCTCAATCTCATTTGCGCGACACCCTACGCGGCTCAGGCCGCCGGCTGACCGGCCAGCGCCGGCTGCTGCTGGAGCTGCTGCAACAGCACGGCGGCCATCTGGATGCGCGCGAGCTCTATCGCCTCGCGCAGGAGCGCGACCCCCGGCTGAACCTCTCCACGGTGTATCGCACGCTCGGCCTGCTGCGCGACCTCGGCCTGGTGGACGAGCAGCGCCTGGGCGAGGATCACCATCACTACGAGCTGCGGACATCGGCCGCGCACTATCATCTCGTATGCCAGAGCTGCGGCTCGGTCGTCGAGTTCACCAGCCCCCTGGTCGAGCAGTTGAAGGAGGCCGTGGGGCGAGAGCTGGATTACACCATTACGGCCGCGCAGATCGACCTGCTGGGCGCCTGCGCGGCCTGTCGCGCGGCGGCCGGCCGCGCGGCGGAGGAGACGGGGGACTGATGGCCGCGCGGGGCCTGGCCGTCAGCCTGGTCCACCAGGTGCTCATCGAGGAGTCCGTCCTGGGTTGGGAGGAACTGGAACTGGAGGTCGTACGGGACGCGAAAGGGAACAAGATCACCGTGTGTTTCATCGAGAACGTGGACGCCATGGGCGTGCACACGG
>MWBF01000224.1 GCA_002068935.1 Chloroflexi bacterium ADurb.Bin325 | reverse complement strand
AGGTCAAGCCGCTGGGCGAGGTCCCGCCGCGGTTCATGGCTCCGGCCGCGCAGCGCCCGCGCGCCTACGTCTTCCGCGCGCGCGCCGCGCTGTTCGGCCACAATGCGCCGGACTGGCGGCCCCTTGCCCAGGACACGAAGCTGGCGTATCTCACGGACCCCGTCGCGCGCGAGAAATGCGCGGCCAGGCCGCCGGACTGCGGCGCACAGTGGCCGGAGTTCTTCATCAAGAACCCCGCGGGCCGGGCCATCGACCTCGATCGCGCCTACCCCAAGGTGCTTCCGGGGAGCTGGCTCATCTTGCAGATGCCGCATTATGTCGAGCTTTACCAGGTCATGAGCGTCACAACCGCCTCGCGCACCGACTATCTGCTGACCGGCCAGGTGACGCGCGTCGGGCTGGACACCGACCTGGGGCTGGCCTCGTTCGGGCTGCGCGAGACGGTCGTCTTCATCGAGCCGGAGGAGCTGATGCTGGCCGAGAAGCCGATAGCGGATCCGCTCTACGGCCACGAGATCGTCCTCGACGGCGTCTATCCCGACCTCGCCCGCGGCCAGCCGCTCGCGCTCAGCGGCAAGCGCCAGCGGGTCAGGCTGCTGGGCGACGACCTGATATTGGCGCTGGACGCGCCCGACGGGACCGGCGCGTCCGTGCGCGCGCTGAAGGCCGGCGACACGCTCCAGATCCTGGCCCCGCCCACATTCGGCGGCAAGCCCCTGCTCCCCGCCGAGCTGACGGCGCGGCTCGCGGCGCTCACCGACAGCATCGCCTGGCGGCTGATCGACCGCGACGGCGCGACCGGCGCGCTGAGCGCGAACGGCGACCAGGTCGCCCTCGCGCCCGCTGAGGAGGCCGATGAGGTGGTGCAGGAGGTCGTCTTCATCGACGACAGCGCGCTCGCCGTGCGCGTCGACCGCGAGGATACGTTCCTCCTGGTGGAAGATCCGTTGACCGCGTGCTACGACCGCGCGACCGTGACGCTCAACGCCAACACCGTGCACGCCACGCACGGCCAGACGGTCGCCAACGAGGCGCTCGGCAGCGGCGACGCGGGCAAGGCCAACCAGCGGTTCTGGCTCAAGAAGCCGCCGCTGACCTACGTCTCCGCGGCGACCGCGACCGGCGCGCGCAGCACGCTCAGCCTGCGCGTCAATGCGGTGCAGTGGCAGGAGCTTCCCTCGCTCTACGGGCTGACGCCGCAAGATCAGGCCTACACGATCCGCATCGAGGACGGCAGGGCCGCTGTCCTCTTCGGCGACGGCATCCAGGGCGCGCGGCCGCCCAGCGGCTTCGAGAACATCGTCGCGACCTACCGCACCGGCGCGGGGCCGGAGGGCGAGGTCAGGGCCGGCCAGTTGAGCCTGCTCCAGACGCGCCCCCTGGGCATCCGCGAGGTGACCAACCCGGTCGCGGCGACCGGCGCTGCGCCCGCGGAGAGGATGGAGGATGCGCGCAAGAATGCGCCCAACACCGTGCTGACCCTCGACCGCATCGTGTCGCTGCGCGATTACGAGGACTTTGCGCGCAGCTTCCGCGGCATCGGCAAGGCTCGCGCCGACCGCCTGTGGACGGGCCAGGACTTCCTGATCCACATCACGGCCGCGACCGCCAGCGGCGGCCCGCTCGCGGCGGGCGACCTCTACGACCACCTGGTCGCGGCCATCGACGCCGCGCGCGACCCGCTGGAGCGGCTCGTCGTGTCGGGCTACACGCCCGTCGCCTTCGGCTTCGAGGCCAGCATCCTCATCGACAGCCCGCGCTACCTGGCGGAGGACGTGCTCGCGGACGTGCGCGCCCGGCTCGCAGAAACCTTCGCCTTCGAGGCGCGCGGCTTCGGCCAGCCGGTCACGCTGGCCGAGATCGTCACGGCCATCCAGGAGGTGACGGGCGTCGTCGCGGTGGACATGGTCAGCCTGGCGCGCGATGCAGCCGCCGCGCCGGCCGACCGCGCGGCGGCCGACGCAGGCCGACCCCCCAGCCGATCTGTCGATAAGCGGCTGATCATGCCGAGCCCGCACAGGCGCGCCATGCTGGCAGGCCGCGCCGACGCGGAGCCGCCCGCGCTGCTGCCCGCCAGGGCCGCGACCTTCGACATCAGGACGGGCGTCATTTCGCTGGCCGAGCTGCTGTTGCTCGACCCGGCCCGGGTGACGCTACAGGAGATGAGCGTATGAGCCCGACATCGGAAGATCGGCTGTACAATCTGCTGCCCGCCATCTACCGCATCCGCGATGCGGAACAGGGCCAGCCGCTGCGCGTGCTCATGGGCGTCCTGGAGCAGGAGCTGCTGCTCGTCGAGCAGGACATCGACCGGCTGTACGACAACTGGTTCATCGAGACCTGCGCGGAGTGGCTCGTCCCCTACATCGGCGACCTGCTGGGCGTGCGCAACCTGCGCGGGGCCGATGCGGAGAGCGCCTTCAGCCAGCGCGCGTTCGTCGCCAACACGCTGGCCTATCGCCGGCGCAAGGGCACCGCGGCCGTGCTGGAGCGGCTGGCGCGCGACATCACCGGCTGGCCCGCGGTGGCGGTCGAATTCTTCGAGCGGCTGGGCTGGACGCAGTACATGAAGCACATCCGGCCCGACCGCGGGGGCACGGCCTCGATCCGCGGCTCGGCCGCGCTCGAACTGGTCGACGGCCCGTTCGACCTGACCGCCCACACCGTGGACGTGCGCCATATCGACGGCCAGGGCCGCGCCGACTTCCACCGGGGCGATTACAACATCCCCAACCTGGGGCTGTTTCTCTGGCGGCTCTCCGCCTACCGCATCCCAGACGGCGCGGCGGCCGCGCTCGGCGGAGGCAGGTTCACCTTCCACCCGTTCGGCTACGACCAGCCGCTCTTCAACCCCAGCCAGACCAGCCAGCCCTTCTCCGGCGGGCTGACCGAGCTCAACGTGCCGGCCGCGCTGCGCCGCCGTCCGCTGTACGACGAGCTGGCCGCGCGCCGCGCCGCGCTTGCCGCAGGCGCGACCCCCGTTGCCCGCTACTTCGGCGACCGCCCGGCGCTGACCATCGCGGCGGACGGACCGGATCTGACGCCGGAGGAGATCGCCATCTGCGACCTGTCCGACTGGCGCGGGCCGACGGCCGAGACCTTCACCCGCGCCAGGGACGCGTCCAGCTACACGACGCGCGTCGCGGTCGATCCGGTCCTGGGGCGGCTGCTGTGGCTGGGCGACGACCCGCCGGCCGCGCTACAGGTCAGCTACACCTACGCCGCGGTCGGCGACCTGGGCGGCGGGCCGTATGACCGGCGACAGGCGGCCGCCGCAACCGAGGCCGACACCGTGGCGGACCCGTACCTGCTCGAACAGCACATCCACGTGCCCGGCGAGCAGCCGACGCTCGCGGCCGCGCTTCAGGCGTGGGCCGACGCGGGCTTCCCCGCATGCGTCATCGAGGTCGGCGACAATGCGACCCACGCGCTGCCCGCGGAGATCGCGCTCGGCGGCGACCGGCTGGTCATCCAGGCGGCGAACGGCCAGCGCCCCGCGCTCACCGTGGACGCGGCCGGGCTGACCATCAGCGGCGGCAGCGGACACGCGCGGCTCACGCTCAACGGGCTGCTCATCGGCGGCGACATCCACGTGATCGCGGAGCTTGCCAGCCTCGAGATCGTCCACTGCACGCTCGTCCGCCCGCCCGGCAAGGGCGAGGCGCGGCTAGAGGTGGCCGGGCCGAACGCCAGGCTCGACCTGATCCTCGACCGCGCCATCGCGGGCGCGCTGCGCGTGCCGGCCACCGTCTCCAGCGTGACGCTGCGCGACACGATCCTGGACGCCGAGACCGCGCTGGCCGCCAGCGACGACGCCGCGCAGCCCGGCCCGCCCGCGTTCATGGAGCGCACGACGCTGCTTGGCCGCGTCCACGTCGTCGAGCTGACGCTGGCGTCCGAGTGCATCTTCGAGGAGACCGTGCAGGCGGATCGCCGGCAGGCCGGCTGCGTCCGCTACAGCTTTGTCCGCGACGGCAGCCAGACCCCGCGGCGCTTCCGCTGTCAGCCGGATCTGGCGCTCGGCCAGCGCGAGGCCGGGCTGCGCCGCCCGCTCACCGCCGTCGAGCGCTCCGCCCTGTTGTCGAGCATCCGCCCCGCCTTCACCAGCCGGGATTATGCGCATCCTGGCTATGCGCAATTGAGCGTCCAGTGCTGCGCGGAGATCCGCACCGGCGCCGAGGACGGCGGCGAGATGGGCGCCTATCATTTCTTGCAGACGCCGCTGCGCGAGGCCGATCTGCGGGCCGCGCTGGCGGAGTATCTGCGCACGAGCACCGAGGCAGGGCTCTTCTTTGTCAACTAGCCGTCAGGAGGTCAGGTCATGAAAGGTGATTTCAGCCGCGACACTTTCGTCCCTCAGCGGCATTACCGCGGCGTGCTCATGCAGCAGGGCCGCGTCCAGGTGGACGCCGACTGGAACGAGCAGCAGGCCATCCAGCAACACTTCGCCGAGACGACGACGCGGGACGTGGTGGGCCTCTGCGGCGTGCCCGAAGAGACGCTGGATGGCTTCAAGCTCTCGTCCAACGGCAAGGGGCTGGACATCGGCGTCGGTCGCATCTACGTGGACGGCGTCCTCTGCGAGAACGACTGGCCAGCGGCCTACAGCACGCAGCCGCACCGGCCCGGCCCGCCCGCGCCCTCGGTCAAGACCGATCTGGACCAACTGAAGGCCCTGTCGCTGGTGAGCCTGCTGTCCGCGGCCGAGCTCGGCGCGCTCACCCAGGAGCAGATCGCGGGGCTGCCCGACCGCCTGGCCCTGGCCTATCTGGATGTGTGGGAGCGCGCGATCAGCGCGCTCGACGACGCCCACATCCGCGAGAAGGCGCTCAACGGCCCGGACACCGCGACGCGCAAACAGATCGTCTGGCAGGTGCGCCTGCTGCCGTTCCCGCAGGTCAAGCTGGATCCTGCCAAACAGCAGGCGCTCACGGGGATGCTGCTCAAGATTGCCGCGGCCATCGGCCCGTCGCCGAGCCAGGGCCCCACCGTGGCGGACCTGCTGGCCGCGCTGGACGCAGCGCACGGCTGTCGGGGCGAGTGGCCGGGCTGGCAGGAGCTGGTCGCCGGCAGCACCGGCAGCATGATGGCGAAGGCCCAGCCGCCCTCCGGCGACGAGAACAACCCCTGTCTGGTGCCCACGAGCGGCGGCTTCCGCCGGCTGGAGAACCAGCTCTACCGGGTCGAGATCCACAACGGCGGCACGGTCGAGGACAAGAAGCCGATCCTCGCCACCTTCAAGTGGAGTCGCGAGAACGGCTCGGTCGCGGTGCGCTGGGTCGGGCAGAGCGGCGCGCAGAACGAGATCCTGGAGATCGAAGGCCCGAACCCCGACACCGTGCTCGGCTTTGCGCCGGGCCAGTGGGTGGAGCTCACCGACGACCGCCGGGAGCTCGAAGGGGCGCCGGGCGTGCTCGTCCGGCTCGGCGCGCCCGACGGCGCGCGGCTGACCGTGGACACGACCGCGCTGCCGCCGAACACGGAGATGCCGAAGCTGTCCGAGTTCCCGAACAATGCCAAGATCCGCCGCTGGGACACGGGCCAGTTGGGCGATGCGGCCAACCCGGTGCGCGCCCTGAGCATCGCCAAGCCCGTCGAGCTGGAGGACGGGGTGCAGATCCAGTTCAAGCCGGGCGTCTACCGCACGGGCGACTACTGGCTCATCCCCGCGCGCACGACCGGCGGCCAGATCGAATGGCCGGGCCGCAAGGACGCCGAGCTCTACTGGCCGCCCTACCCGGAGGGCGTGGACGCCTCCTACGAGCCGGCCGCGGGCGTCAAGCACCACTACTGCCCGCTGGCCGTCATCATGACCGACCGTGCGGATCGGGTCAGCGTGATCGACGACTGTCGCAACATCTTCCCGCCCCTGATCGGCCTGATCGACATGTACTATGCGGGCGGCGACGGCCAGATCGCGCGGGCCGACCCGTCGGACGTGGGGCTGTTCCTGCCGCTGGGCCTGCCGCTGCGGG
>MWBF01000223.1 GCA_002068935.1 Chloroflexi bacterium ADurb.Bin325 | reverse complement strand
GCGGCGTTCATCGGCTACAGCCTGGTGGGCTGGCCGTGGTATCTCCACCTGCCGCTGGCCATCCTCGGCGGATTTCTCGCGGGCGCAGTCTGGGGCGCGATCCCCGGCTGGCTGAAGGCCAAGACCGGCGGCCATGAGGTGGTCAACACCATCATGATGAACTACATCGCGTACCGCCTCAGCGACTGGCTGATCAACGGCCCGATGAAGGCGCCCGGCTTCCGGCCCGTGACGCCGCACATCCAGGCGTCCGCCGCGCTGCCGCGGTTCTTCGGCGACCCGCTGCGCTTCAACGTCGGCTTCTTCCTGGCGCTGATCGTGGCCGGGCTGGTCTTCTGGCTGCTGACCAAGACGACCATCGGGTTCACGATCCGCACGGTGGGCGCGAACCCGGATGCGGCCCGCTACTCCGGCATGAGCATCACCCGCACCATCGTCCTGGCGATGACGTTGAGCGGCGGGCTGGCCGGGCTGGCCGGCGCGAGCCAGGTTCTCGGCGTGGACTACTGGGTGGGCCAGGGCTTCTCCGCGGGCTACGGGTTCGATGCGATCGCGGTGGCGCTGATCGGCAAGAGCCACCCCTTCGGCATCGTGCTGGCCGCGCTGCTGTGGGGCTTCCTGCGCAGCGGCGCCACCCGGATGCAGTCGCTGGCCGGCATCCCCATCGACATCATCTCGATCATCCAGGCCCTGGTCATCGTCTTCGTCGCGGCGCCCGACATCATCCGCTGGCTCTATCGCCTGCGCAAGATCGCCGCGGAGCGGGTCGTGCTGACCCGCGGCTGGGGCGCGTGAGGCTGACAGGGGGAGACAACCATGACCACTGCTACCATCACGCAGGCGCTCCCCGCCGAGATCCGGCGCAGCCGGATCACCGGCGTCGTGCTCCTGGCGATCGGCCTCGCGATCTTCCTGCTCTTCGGCCTCGGCCTGGAGGGCGGGCTGACGACCAAGTTCGGCATGAACCCCGGCGTCGGCTCGCAGGCCCTCCGCATCCCCGACGTGACGGTTCCCACGGCCGCCACCATCTATCTGCTCTCCGCCGTGTCGGTCTTCCTGGGCGCGGTGCAGGTCGCCCGCGGCTTCAAGCGGGCCGGCGTGGTCATCGGGCTGGTCGCCACCTTCTTCGTCATCGCCTTCCTGGCCTGGGCCGCCCGCGGGAAGTCGTTCAACCTGGTCGGCATCCTGAGCAGCTCCGTGGTGCGCGCCACCCCCATCGCGCTCGCCGCGCTGTGCGGCGTCATGAGCGAGCGCGCGGGCGTGGTCAACATCGGCATCGAGGGCATGATGCTGATGGCCTCGCAGGCCGCGGTCGTGTCCGCCAGCCTGACCGCCAACCTGTGGATTGGCCTGGTCGCGGCCATCCTGACCGGCGCGCTGCTCGCCGCGGTGCACGCCTATCTGGCGATCCGCTTCAAAGTCGACCAGATCATCAGCGGCGTCGCGATCAACATCTTTGCGACCGGCGCGACCAGCTATATCTCGTCGCGCTTCCTGGAGCGCAACGTCGATCTGCTGAACAACCCCGGCATCTTCAAGCCCATCGCGATCCCGCTGCTCTCGAAGCTCCCGATCCTGGGGCCGATCTTCTTCGAGAACACCATCATCGTCTATCTGATGATGATCCTGGTCGCGATCCTGCACGTCGTGCTCTTCTACACCCCCTGGGGCCTGCGGACGCGGGCGGTCGGCGAGCACCCGAAGGCCGCGGATACGTTGGGCGTAAACGTCTTCAAGGTGCGCTATGTCAACGTCATCCTGGGCGGCGCGATCGCGGGCATCGGCGGCGCATACTTCACCATCGGCTCGGCCGGGCGCTTCGACGAGGTGATGACCGCGGGCAAGGGCTTCATCGGCCTGGCCGCGATGATCTTCGGCAAGTGGACGCCCATCGGCTCCTTCCTGGCGTCGCTGCTCTTCGGCTTTGCCGACTCGTTGCAGGTCAAGCTACAGATCCTGCGGGTGCCCATCCCGTCCGAGTTCCTGTTGATGGCCCCGTACATCGTGACCATGATCGTGCTGGCCGGGATCGTGGGCCGGGCCAGCGCGCCCGCGGCCGACGGCACGCCGTACGAGAAGAACTAGGGGTCTATCCGAAAGCCCGCCGGGATTTCCTCACCCCCCATCCCCCTCTCCTGGCGGGCGAGCCGAAGGCTCGGCGTCAGGAGAGGGGGAGCCGAGGGGGTGAGGCCGGGCGCGGCGATACCTGCTGGGGCCGGTCTCTGACCGTGCCCCTGGCTCGGTCGGAGACCGGCCAGAGCGAGTGAGCGAGTTTTCGGGCAGGTTCCGGGGTTCTGTCGCCGCATCCACTGTAACCGAATAGGACGATATGCGCACCGAGAAGATCATGTTTGCCGGCGGAAGCGGCATGCCCCTGGGCGGGCGTCTGGACCTGCCCGACGCGGGCGCGCCGCGCGCCTTTGCCGTCTTCGCCCACTGCTTCGGCTGCACCAAGAACCTGAAGACCATGAGCTTCCTGGATCACGCGCTGACCGCGGCGGGCATCGGCGTGCTGCGCTTCGACTTCACCGGCCTGGGCGAGAGCGAGGGCGTCTTTGCGGACACGAACTTCACCTCCAACGTGCTGGATATCGCGGCGGCCGCGCGCATGTTGGAGGCGCAGTATGAGGCCCCCCGCCTGTTGATCGGCCACTCGCTGGGCGGCGCGGCCGCGCTGATGGCGACCCGCCATATCCCGTCGGTCGCCGGGGTCGTCACCATCGCCGCGCCGGCCAGCCTCGACCACCTGGAGGCGATCATCCTCAGCAAGGCGCCGGAGATCGAGGCCACGGGCGAGGCCGAGATCGAGCTGATGGGCCGGCGCTTTCGCCTGAAGCGGCAGTTTATCGACAACTTGCGCGACCAGAGCATGAGCCGCATCCTGGATGGCCTGAAGACGCCGCTGCTGGTCATGCACGCGCCCGATGACCGGATCGTGCCGATCGCCGCGGCCGAGCGCATCTTCGGCCTGGCGCATCACCCCAAGAGCCTCGTCGCGCTCGACCGGAGCGACCACCTCATGCTCGCCGAGGAGAACGCGCGCTACGCCGGGCAGATCATCGCGGCGTGGTTCGCCCGCTACCTACCATAATCCGTCGCCCGTGACGCGGCTGGCGCGGGGCGCTAACACGCCTACTACAAACACCGGGCAGGTTCGTAGTGGGCGCTTCAGCGCCTTATCGGGCGCGGGGGCGCTAAAGCGCCTACTACAAACACCGAGCAGGTTCGTAGTGGGCGCTTCAGCGCCTTATCGGGCGCGGGGGCGCTAAAGCGCCTACTACGAACGGGCGTGGGCGCGGAGCCGGCGGCCCTCTGCACAGCCGTCCCAAGCGGATATACGCCCATCCCCCGAAAGAGACTTTTGGCCTCTCCCGCCGCGCGGCATATAATGGAAACTCCCTGTTTCGGGCGGGAACACGTCGGCCCCCGCTCGGCGGGGATGAGCAGGGGGAAGGGGCTATGCATCCGTGAGCTTTCCGGAAATCTTACTGATCGCGCTCGGCCTCGCGATGGACGCGTTTGCCGTCTGTCTCTGCGCGGGAACGACCGGCTTCATCACCGGGTCGCGGCCCGTCTTCCGGCTGGCCTTCCATTTCGGGCTGTTCCAGGCCCTCATGCCGACGCTGGGCTGGCTGGCCGGCTTCGGCGTGGAGCGCTACATCGCGGCGTTCGATCACTGGATCGCGTTCGGGCTGCTGGCCTTCGTCGGCGTCCGGATGGCGCGCTCCGGGCTGGCCGCGGACGACGACGGGCCGTGCATTGACCCCTCGCGCGGCAGGACGCTCGTCATGCTCGCCGTCGCCACCAGCATCGACGCGCTGGCAGTCGGCCTGTCGTTTGCCGTGCTGCGCATCAGCATCGTCTGGGCGGTCATCGTCATCGGCGTGGTGGCCGCGCTCATGTCGATCCTCGGCATCCGCCTCGGCGGCCGGCTGGGCCAGGCCTTCGGCAAGCGCATGGAGGTCGTCGGCGGCCTCGTCCTCGTCATCATCGGCATACGGGTAGTCATCTCACACTTGCTGTAGACGAAGTGTGTTATACTTTCGTTTGTGCCCCATGTAACGGTAAGGAGGAGGTCTAGATGCGCGGTCTCCTGGCAGGATTGGTCATCGCGATCCTGGTCATCGTGGTGGCGCTGCTCGGCGCAGCGCTGGCCGCGTTCGGCATCGCCGCGATCGGCTGGCTGCTGCATCGCACGTTCGATCTGACGCAGTGGCAGGCCAGCCTGCTCACGCTCGCCGTGATGAGCGGCCTGGCCTATCTGGTGTTTCGCCTGATCGCGGTCCCCGCCGGGCCGTCGATCTGGGACGCCGACCTGGGGCCCTGGCAGGAGACCGTGGAGGACAGCGCCGAGCCGGACGAGCCCGAGCCGCCCATCGTGCCCTGGCGTCGCCAGCGTCCTACGCCGGGCCAGCTCCCCTCGCAATCGTCCAATGCGCGCAGGGCCAAACGCAAGTGATCCCCGGCACACAGCCTTGCTCCGGGGAGGAGTAGCAGCCATGTTTTTCCGACGCCCTATCACGGCGCTGTTTCTGTTGCTGGTCCTGGCGCTGGCCGGCTGCGTGCCGGTAGCCGCGCCCGCGGACGACAGCGCGGCCCAGCCCGCGCCCGCGGCGCAGGCCGAGGACGGCAAGCTCAAGATCGCGCTGATCCCCGTGCTCGACATCATCCCGATCTTCGTCGCGCAGCAGAACGGCTATTTCGAGGCGCAGGGCATCCAGGTGGAGACCGTGCCCGTCAAAAGCCCGCAGGAGCGCGATGTGCTGATCCAGACCGGGCAGGCGGACGCGGTGCTGACCGACCTGCAATCGGTCGGCCTGCTGAACAAGGAGCAGACGCGCGTCAAGGCCGTGTACACCGCGCGGCGGCCCTTCCCCCATGCGCCGCTCTTCCGCATCCTGGCGGCCCCCGGCTCGAACATCGCGACGCCGGCCGACCTCAAGGGCGTGCCGATCGGCATCAGCAACAACACGATCATCGAATATCTGACCGACCGCATCCTGGCCGCGGAGGGGCTGGCGCCGGGCGATATCGCCAAGATCGAGGTGGGCGCAATCACCGTCCGCTACGAGCAGTTGATGAACGGCAATATCCGGGCGGCCGTGCTGCCCGACCCGCTGGCGCAGGGGGCCATCGCCGCGGGCGCGACGCTGGTCGTGGACGATAGCGGTTACGCCGAGCTCTCGCAGTCGGTGCTCACCTTCACCACCGACGCGCTGGCCGCCAGGCCGCAGACCGTGACGAAGTTCCTCGCCGCGTGGGAGCAGGCCGTGGCCGAGCTGAACGCGCACCCCGAACAGTACCGCGCGATCCTGATCGAGCAGGGCCGCGTGCCGCAGAACCTCCAGGACAGCTACGAGATGCCGCCCTTCCCGACGCGCGGCGTGCCCACCGAGACAGAGGTCGCGGATGTGATCGCGTGGCTGAAGGAGAAGGGGCTGGTCACGCGCGATCTGGCGTACACGGATATGGTGGACGCAGCGTTCCTGCCCAAGTAAGCCCCTTGTCCGCCCCCGCGCCCATCGTCGTTGTCGATGACCTGTACTACGCCTACCCGCCGCCGCTGCCCGATGCGGCGGCGGTTGAGGTTTTGCGCGGGGTGAACCTGGCGCTCCATCCGGGCGAGTTCGTGGCGCTGCTCGGTCGCGTCGGCGCGGGCAAGACCACCCTGTGCATGGCGTTGAACGGGCTGATCCCGCACGCGACCGGCGGCGTGTTCCGCGGAGATGTGACGGTGGCCGGGCAGAACACGAAGCGCCGCGCGGTTGCGGAGCTGGCGCGCACGGTCGGGCTGGTCTTTCAGGATGCGGAAGCGCAGTTGACGCAGATGCGCGTCGAGGACGAGGTCGCGTTCGGGCCGGAGAACCTGGGGCTGCCCGTGCGCGAGATCGACGCGCGGGTGGCGTGGGCGCTGGATGCGGTGGGACTGGGGGAACACCGCGACCGGTCGCCGCACCGGCTGTCCGGCGGCGAGA
>MWBF01000222.1 GCA_002068935.1 Chloroflexi bacterium ADurb.Bin325 | reverse complement strand
GCGAGCGGCTCCCCGCCGACCGTCCGCGCGGCGCGGCCGAGCGCGGCCGCATCGCCGCCGAAGCGCTGCGCCAGCAGCGCCTCGGCATGGGCCGCAAACGCCTGGGCATAGAACAGCCCATCGGGAAGCTCGCGAAAGGTCAGCCAGCGCTCCGCGGGCGCGCTGCCGTCCGCGGTCATCAGGTAGTGCAGCACGACGATGGCGATGGAGGGGTGCGCGGCCGCGCCGCCGGGGGCCGTCACCTCGCCGGACGGATGGGCCGCGAGATAGCGCCGGTCGAAGAAGGGCACGTCGACCCCCTCCGGCGTCAGCGTGCAGCCGGCGCGCGCCGCGCAGGCCGCGACATCCGCCGCGGCCCAATCCGCGCGGGCGCGCTGGTGTGCGATTTCGAAGCGGCGTTCGAGCTGTGACATCCGTATTGTTACCGCCTGGGGTTGGTGTACTCGTTGCCGATGAGCTCGCGGGCGATGATCATGCGCATGATGTTCATGCCGCCCTCCGCGCCGATCGAGTAGGAGCGCACCCCGCGGATGCCCATCTCGATGGGGTACTCCTTGGTGTAGCCCATCGCGCCGAGCCAGTTCGCCACCTCGTTGAACGTCTCGAAGGCCATGATCGGCGCGCGCAGCTTCGCCATCGCGCCGAAGAGCGCGGTGTCCTTGGGCTTGAACGCGCCCTTGCTGTACATCTGGTCGGCCATCCACGCGGCCTTGTAGGTGAGCAGCCGCGCGGACTCGATGTCGGTGTAGCGCTCCGCGGCCGGGAAGTTGATGCCCTGGTACGCGGCGAGCGGCTTGCCGAACGACTTGCGCTGGCGAATGTAGTCCACGCCCAGCTTCAGGGCCGTCTCGGCCGCGCCGCAGCAGGTCGCGCCGATGAGCGCCCGCGCATAGGTGTAGCCCTCCATCGCATAGTAGAACCCGCGGCCCTCCTCGCCGATCAAGTATCTGTCGGCCAGCGGCATCTCCTGCATGTTAAAGCCGCCGGTCGAGATGCCCGTGCGGCCCCAGTTGTGGATCAGCGTCGTGCTGACCTGCGGGTTGTCCTTGATGTCCACCGCAAAGAAGCTGAAGCCCTTGTGCCCGGCGTCGGGGTCGGTGCGCACCAGCGTCATGTACGCGCCGCCCATGCGCTGCGCCTCCTTGATGCCGCTGATGTAGAGCTTCTCGCCGTTCAGCACCCAGTTGCCGTCCGGCTGGCGCTGGCCGGTGCAGCGGGTGACGCCCTCGATGTCCGAGCCGCCGCCCGGCTCCGTGGAGGCGATGCCGAGAAACGCCTTGCCCGCGGTGACCGCGGGCAGGATCTCGCGCTTCAGTTCCGCGCTGGCGTAGCGGTCGAAGACGAAGCCCCAGCTCGCCTGGACGAGGTACATCACGGGCAGCGCCAGGCTGATCTCCGCCCGGCCCAGCTCCTCGGCCGCGATGGTGGCCATCGTGACGCTCATGCCCTGGCCGCCGTACTCCTCCGCGACGGTCGGCGCCCACAGCCCCATGTCGGCCATCGCCTCGATGATGTCTTCGGGGATGTGGCTGTTGTCGTCGATCTCGCGCGTGCGGGGTGCGATCTTCTTCTGCGCGAAATCATGGACGGCCTTGCGCCACATCTGCTCTTCTTTGGTCCAACCGAAATCCATACCTTCCTCCTTGAAGTATGGGCGTAGGGGCGCGGCCGCGCCCTACAGGTCGCCGGGGTCGCGCCTTGCCGTGAGCGCCCTGACGAGGTCCGCGCTGGAGATCACGCCGGCGAGCCGATGTTCCTCGATGACGATGGCGTTCTGGATGCCGAAGCGCGCAAAGAGCTGCGCGACGAAGGGCAGCCGCAGGGTCGGGTTGACCACGATGAGCGGCTTGATCATCACATCGGCCACCCGCGTGCGCGTCGCGGGCAGCGAGAGCGCGATGACCCGGTAGACGATCTCCTGGAAGGTCAGGATGCCGTAGGCGTCGTCCTCGTCGGCGCGATCCACGATGGCGACCTGGCAGTCGCAGGCCAGCATCGCCTCCACGGCCTCCTGGACGGTCGCCAGGGGCGTCACCAGGGCGAAGTTGCGGTTCATCACATCGCGCGCACGCAGCGAGTAGGTTTCACGGGGTTGCATCGGTCAGGCTCCTTTACCTGCACGCGCTGAGGCGTCGTTCATCCTGCTTGCACGGCCCATTCTACCACAGAAGCGGCCCTGTGCGCGGCGAGATTCGGGCGCGATCAGCGCTCTACCACCGGCGGCCGGCCCGCGATGCGCGTGCGGATGCGGTAGACCGACGTGCGCGCGGTGACGTAGAACGAGCGGCCGTCGTCGCCCCACGCACAGTTGGCCGGCGTCTCAGGCAGCGGGATCAGCCCGCGGAAGGTCGCATCGGGCGCAAAGGTCCAGACGCCGAGCGCATTGCAGACGTACAGATTGCCCTCGACGTCCACCTTCATGCCGTCGGGCGAGCCCGGCTCCGGATAGGACGCATCCGCGAACAGACGGCTGTTGTGCAGCGCGCCGTCCGCGGCCACATCGTAAACCTGCACGCGGAACGCGCGCGAGTCGCCGATGTACAGCACCGCCTCATCCGGCGCAAACACCAATCCGTTGGGCCGGTTGAAGTCCTTCGCCACCAGCACAGGCTCTCCGCCCGGCCGCACGCAGTAGACCGCGTTGACCGGCTGCTCCTGCTGATCCGGCTCGATGCCGTAGGGCGGGTCGGTGAAGTAGACCAGCCCGTCGGAGCGCACGACGATATCGTTCGGGCTGTTGAGCCGCTTGCCGCCGTACATAGCGGCCAGCGGCCGCGCGCCGCCGTCCTGCCCGTCCACGATGTCGGCCACGGACACACGGCGGCTGCCGTGCTCGCAGGCCAGCAGGCGGCCCTGGCGATCCAACGTCAGGCCGTTGCTGTGGTTGCTCGGCTCGCGCCACACGCTGACCGCGCCCTCCGGCGTCAGCTTGTAGATCCGGCTGGCCGGGATGTCGCTGAACAGCAGGAAGCCGTCGGGCAGCCACACAGGGCCTTCGACAAACTGGAAGCCGGTCGCGATGCGCTCCGGCTCTCCGATATACAGGTCGGAATTGTGCATCTCCATCTTAACCCTCCTGGGCGTGCTTTGCGGCTCCGCGCGAGCCTAATGCGCGCGCCGCGCGGCCCACTTCTCCAGCTTCTTCAACATATCGAGCGCGGCCTCGCGCGAGGGCACCTCGCCGATCGAGAGAAAGACGCCGTGCGGGTCGAGCGCCTCGATGATCGTGTCGATCTCGGAAAACTTGCAGAGCACCTGGATCGCCTTGCCCGCCGCCTGCACCCGCTGATACACCGGGATCCAGCGCTCGAACACCTCGCGGCCCGCGCCGGGAACCCACTGGATGGCGTCCAGCTCGGGGATGGTGAGGAGCGTGTCGAGGTGGCGCAGCGCGCCCGGCCCATCCACGTGATAGATGGAACGGGCGAGGAAGCGGCACTCGTTGATGATGCCCGGCAGGAACACGTCCTCGAACATCTGGCGGCTGATCATGCCGGAGAAGTCGTTGGACGGGATGTAGTACTTGTCATCGCACACCAGCGGCGTCCACGACGTGATGGGCTGATCCGCCGCGCGCAGCTTCTCGTAGAAGACATCGTACAACGCAAAGTAATCCGCCTCGATGCGCGGGAGCAGAGCCTTGATCCCGTCCAGGTGCTCGATCATGTCTACCGCGAGGCGCTGAGGGTCGCGGAACGCGGCCAGGCAGTCGCCGCCCGGATGCCAGTCGGTCATGCCGGTGATGAACTTGCCCCGACCCACGGCCAGCAGCGCGTCGGTCATCTCGTGCAGCTTCTTGAGATAGGGGCTGTCCCAGTCCAGCACGATCTTATCCGCATCGGCCCAGTCGTCGAGGATGGGCGTCGACCAGCTCGTGCCGTAGTCGCCGAACTCGATGGGGCAGCCGTAGAACGCGCTGAGCACCTCCGGCCCCAGGTTGGGGAAGGCGACCGGCATGGTGTCGCCCAGGAACTCGTGGTTCTTCATGGAGGCGAGCGCGAGATCCGCCTGGTATTCTGCATCCATCCAGCGGCCGCGCGGGCTCGCATGATGCGAGGCCGGCAGCGGGACGCGCTCTTCCGGCGGCCTGAGCAGCCCGAACTGTGCGACCGGCCGGTCGATCAGCTCGCATTCCCAGAAGGCGTCGATGCGCTGTTTGCACTTTTCGTAGTCGGGTTTGAAGTCGAGCATGTGAACCTCGGATGAATTGGGAATTACGAATGGTGAATGAGAAATGAGTAACGAGAAACGAGTAATATCCTTTTTTACTCATTACTCTTTACTCATTACTCTTTACTCATTACTCCTTACTCATTACACCTCACCACACACCGGGCACGAGCCGGCAGCGCACCCGGCGGGCATAGTCGGCGTAGCCCGGCAGTTCGGCCTGCAAGGCGCGATCCTCCAACGCGGTGCGCAGCACCGTGAGGCCGATCCCGAGCACGGCGGGCACAAAGCCCCACAGCGCGGCCAATATCAGCGGCGTCATCAGATAGTAGAGCAGCCCGCCCGCATAGCCCGGATGGCGCACGAAGCGATACGGCCCGGCCGAGACGACCGTATGCCCCCGCTCCCGCTGGATGCGCATCACCGCGGAGAAGAACGGGTTGGCGACGAGCGCCCAGAGGCCGACCGCATAGCCCGCGACGAGCGGGACGAAGGCTGCCCGGCGGAGCCAGGACGCCACCGGGCCGGAAGCCTGCCAGCGGTGATCCAGCCCGCAGACGAGCATAAGGACGGTCGGCAGCAACAGCGCGACGACCGGCGCGAGCGCGCGATCCCACGTCTTGGCGCCCTCGCCCTCGATGAAGCGCCCGCGCTCCGCGGCCAGGCCCGGCTGCTTGACCAGGACCAGGGCCCGGCTCGCGGCCGTGGCCGCGGCGCCGGCCGCGACGTAGGCCCACGCCATCGGCCAGTCGAGCGTGCCCGCGGCCAGGAACAGGACGGTGGGGCTGAGCAGCGCATAGGCGAGAAAGCCGATCACCGCGCGCGGCGTCAGGGTCGCGCAAGTGGGCTTTTGGGCGACCGAAGTCATGCTCACCTCTTTGGACAGGATTTACAGGATTGACAGGGTTTTATCCCTCCTACCCTGTAAATCTTATCAATTCTGTCCCGAAACTTTACTGCCCCATCCGCCAGCCGCCGCCGACATACAGCAGTTGGCCCGTGATCCAGTGCGCCTGCTCCGAGGCCAGCAGGACGATGGCGTCGGCCACGTCCTGCGGCCGGCCCACCCGGCCGAGCGGCGTGCCGCGGGCGATCTCCGCCTCCAGCTCCGGCGTGATATAGCCGGTCTGGATCGGGCCGGGCGCGACGATGTTGACCGTCACGCCGTAGCGGCCCATCTCCGCCGCGGCCGACCGGCTGTACGATTCGAGCGCGTGCTTGCTCGCGGCGTAGCTGATGTTGTCCGGGTGGGCGTGGGCCGCGTCCGTGCTGATGTTGATGATGCGGCCCCAGGTCGCGCGCCGGCGGATGTGCCGGGCCAGATACTCGGCCATCAGCAGGGCGACCGCGCGGGCGTTGACGGCGAAGTGCATGTCGATGCCCTGCGCGGTGGGCAGGCGGACGGGAAAGCCTTCCTCGGTGACGCGCGCGGGGTCGAACGTCTCCAGCGTATCGTGCGTGTGGTTGGCGACCAGGATATCCACCGGGCCCAGCTCGGCCTCGCAGCGGTCGAACAGCGCGGGGATGGTCGCCGCGTCGGCCAGGTCGGCCGGCCACGCGGCCGCACGGCCCCCGCGTCCGCGGATGCGCGCGATCAACCCATCCGCTGTCTGCTGCTGCATGGCCGCATAGAGCGCGGGGCCGCCCACGCCCGCGGCGCGCGCCGCGGCCAGTTCGTCGACCGAGAACCCGGTCGGGCCGATGTAATACGTCACGAACACCGCCGCGCCCTCCGCCGCAAACGCCTCCGCGGTGGCCGCGCCGATGCCGTGGTTTGCGCCCGTGACGAGGACGACTTTGCCGGCGAGATGCAGGTCGGTCATGGCCGGATTATACATGCTGCGAGTCAGCGGGGCAAAACGTTTCGCGCGCGCCGGAGCGCGGCATCCCGGGCAGTGATGTTCGTAGT
>MWBF01000221.1 GCA_002068935.1 Chloroflexi bacterium ADurb.Bin325 | reverse complement strand
CTCGCCAGCCGATCCGCCTCGCCGTTCTCGACCTCGATGAGGCGCTGGCGCATGAGCTCGCGGAAGCCCGCCGGTTCGATGCCGTCCACGACGACCGCCAGCGTGATATGCCGCGTCGTCTCGAGCAGGATGCGCTGCGTGCCGTACTGGATTTCGTCGAGCTGGCCGGCGGGATCGCTGTGGCCGAAGGCGTCCTGCACGAAGTCGCGGATCGCGGTCAGCATCGCGCTGACGATATCCGCGTCGCGGTCGGCCTCCGGCTCGCTGGTCAGGCCCTGCAACAGCAGCCCGCTCTCGCGATGGATCAACAGGATCTCGGTGACGCGGAACGGCAGCACGTCGCGCAGCATCAGCTCCGCCTCGGGCACGCCGGTCAGCCGCGCCCGCAGGCGACGCAACAGGGTGGCTGGGCCGATGGTCGCGCGCATGCGCACATCGATCGTCCGCGCGAGATCGCGGATCGCCTCGGCCACGGCCCGGCCGATCAACTGCGCGATGATCGGATACAGCGCCTCGATCATCTCGGCGCGGTCTTCCTGGATCTTGCGCCGGATCACATCGCCCAGGACCGGCGTGATGGCAGTCACCAGCGCGGGGTCGTCGCCGGTGCGTCGCTCCAGGTCGGCCACGCGCCGCGCCAGATCGTCCGCGCGGCGGCGGTCCGGCTCGCTGAGGATGCCGCGCAGTTCTTCGAGGGCAGGGTCGTAGGCGTCGGTGTTCGTTGCGGCGGCGTCAGCGTCCGGCGGCCAGAGGTCGTCGCTGACTTGGGCATCCAAGACGCTTACCCCTGCTGATCCAGGCTGCTCAGCAGGTCGGCCAGCGTGCCGCCCGACTTGACGTGGTTCCCCAGCTCGATGAAGAGATCGCCCAGGATGTCGCGGTCGGCCTTCTCCTCGGTCAGCCGCTGGGCAAGCTGGCGCAGCTCCTCGCGCAGGTCGCTGTTGGCCTTGCGCAGCTCCTGGCGCAGGCTCTGGAGCGTGGCCTTCTGGCCGCTCTCATGTTCGGCCCACTGCGCGCCGAAGCCATCCAGCCCGTTCTGGAGCAGCGTGCGCAGCTCCTCGTCCGCCTGCTGGAGCTCCTGGCGCAGATTTTGCAGGCCGACATCCTGCGTCATGTTCGCCTCGGCCAATTGTGTGGCCAGCCGCTCCGTCTCGGCGTGCAGCTCGTTGCGCACATCCGCGCCCATCTGACGCAGCTCCTGGCGGGCGTTCTGCGCCGCGGTCGCCTGGTTCTTGCCCTGCTCCGCGAGCTGGGCGGCCAGCCGGCCCGCCTCGGCCTTGAGCTCGCCCCGCAGTTCGACGTCGGCCTGGCGCAGCTCCTGGCGCATCGCTTGCAGGCTGCGGCCCTGCGCGGCGTCCCGGCTCATCAGCTGTTCGCTGAATTGATCCAGCTCCTGCTGCATGCGGTCCAGGTCGCGCGCGATGGCCTCGAAACGCTGCTCGTAATCGCGCATCTTGGGGCCGAAGATGATATCTCGAATGCGATCGACGGATTCACCCTGTTGGAGCGTCGGTTGAGCGTCGGACATAAATGCCTCCTGAGAGATCGGCATATGCGGGGGCCGCGGCCGGTCAAAGAACGTCCTGCCCCGGCCGGGCCGGAGCAGGACCCCCTTCTGGCGCGCGCTTACCCGCGAGATTGGCTGTTGCCTTTGGCCGGGAAGCTGTATCCCAGGCCGCGTTCGGTCAGGATATAGCGCGGCTGCGCGGGCGTCGGCTCGATCTTCTGGCGCAGCCGGTGGATGTGGACGCGCAGCGTATCCTCGAAGACCTCCTCCAGCGGCCACAGCCGGCGCAGCAGGAAATCCACCGTGACCGTGCGGCCCGCGTTGCGGATCAGCAGATAAAGCAGCTTGGTCTCCGTCGGCGTGAGAAGGATCGGCTGCCCGGAGATCAGCGCGCGCTGGTGAGGGAAGTCCACGGCCAGCCGCGCATCCACCTCCGTCACCACGTCCAGCGTATACGCATAGTCGCCGATGCGCCGCAGGACCCGCTGGACGCGCGCCAGCAGCTCGCGCGGGCTGAAGGGCTTGGTGACGTAGTCCTCTGCGTAGCGGTTGATGGCCTGGATCACGGTGTCTTCCTCGTCCACCGCGCTGAGAAAGATGACCGGCAGGTCGCTGAACTGCTGCACGGCCTCGCAGAACTGGAAGCCGTTCATGCCGGGCATGTTCAGATCCACGATGGCGAGGTGGGGCATCCCCCGCCGGCCGATGATGTCGAGCGCGTGCTGGCCCGACTCCGCGCCGAACACCTCATAGCCGGCGTGCTCGAGCTTATCTCGCACCAGACGTACGATGACGGGGTCGTCATCGACGACCAGGATGCGTTGGAGCGCCGGCCTCGAGCCGGGCAGGGAGTTATCGGGCATCCGCTTCAGCCATGTGTGCGCGTTGGACGGTCGGCAGACGCTCAGCCCGGCAGATTCCGGGCCACGAAATCCCAGTTGACCAGGTGATCCAGGAAGGTCTGCACGAAATCGGGCCGGCGATTCTGATAGTCCAGATAATATGCGTGCTCCCAGACATCCACGGTCAGCAGCGCGACCTGGCCCTGCGCCAGCGGCGTCTCGGCGTTCGGCGTGCTGATGACCTTGAGTTCGTCGCGCTCCAGCACCAGCCAGGCCCAGCCGCTGCCGAAGCAGCCGACCGCGGCCGCCTTGAACTGTTCGGCGAACTTCTCGTAGCCGCCGAAGGCCGCGTCGAGCCGCGCCGCGAGCGCGCCGCCGGGCCGGCCGCCGCCGTTCGGTGTCATGCAGTGCCAGAAGAAGGTATGGTTCCAGACCTGGGCCGCGTTGTTGAAGAAGCCGGCCTTGCTGGCGTCGCCGGCGGTCGCACGGATGATCTCTTCCAGCGCCAGGCTCTCATAGGCCGAGCCGGGCAACAGCTTGTTGAGGTTGTCCACATAGGCCTTATGGTGCTTGCCATGATGGAAGCCAAAGGTCTTTGCCGAGTAATACGGCTCCAGGGCGGTATCGGCATACGGGAGGGGCGGCAGTTCGAACGGCATGACGCTCTATTCCTTTCCACACTGAACCACACCGGCCGCTGCGCCGGTGCATATATTTTACCCTGATCCCACCCGAATGGCAAGTAATCCATCACGCGGGCCAGCAGCTTCAAGCCCGGCCGCGGGCGGAGGCATCCCCCTTGAAACCCCTGTCACGCGCCGCGGATCGCGGACACGCCCGTGCCGACGAAGCCGACCGCGCTGGCAACCAGAAACGCCGCGCCGATCGCCGTGAAGAGCGCCGTATCCGTCGCGGGCGCGGCCGCCAGCACCGAGCTGTAGATCGCGCCGGCCAGCCCGACGCCCAGCGCCATGCCCGCGTTGCGCGCGGTCGCCAGGATGCCCGAGGCAATGCCCTGCCGCCCGCGCGGGGCCGCGCCCATCAGCGCGCTGGTGTTCGGCGAGATGAAGATGCCCGTCCCCAGGCCGGCCACCGCCAGCCCTACGATCACCTGGCCGATGGACGAGGCCGCATCGAGCCGCGCAAGGAGGGCCAGGCCGAACGCCAGGATGAGCATGCCGAGCGGGCTGAGCACGCGCGAGCCGACCCGGTCGGAAAGCGCGCCGCTGATCGGCGCGGCGACGGCCATCACCAGCGGCTGCGCGGTCAGGATCAGGCCCGTCTGCGCGGAGCCGAGGCCGCGGCCCTGGATCAGGTAGAACGGCAGCAGGAACGTGATGCTGTAGAGGCACACATAGTTCAACACCGCGCTGGCCGTCGCGACCGAGAAGAGCCGCCGGCCGAACAGCGACAGATCCAGCATCGGCGCGGCCACGCGACGCTCCATCACGACGAACACGGAAAGCAGCGCGAGCGCGATCATGAACAGGCCGATCGCCTGGGGCGAGAGCCAGCCCCAGACATGGCCCTGGTTGAGCACCAGCAGCAACATGGTCAAGCCGGCGATGAACACGGCCGCGCCGGGCAGGTCGAAATGCTCCGCCTGGCGGGCCGGCCGATCATCCGGGATGAAGCGCAGGCTCAGCGCCAGCGCCAGCAGGCCGATGGGCAGGTTGATGTAGAAGATGGAGCGCCAGCCGAGCCAGCTCGTCAGCAGGCCGCCGAGCGATGGGCCGGTCGTCAGGCCCAGGTAGGTCATCATCGCCTGCAGGCCGAGCGTCCGGCCGCGGCGTTCCGGCGGAAAATTGGTGGTCAGGATCGCGGCCGAGTTGGCGAACAGCGTCGCGCCGCCGACCGCCTGCACCGCGCGCGCCGCGACCAGCGCGCCGGCCGACGGCGCCAGCCCGCACAGCAGCGAGGCGATGATGAAGATGCCGAAGCCGAGGACATAGACGCGCTTGTGCCCGCGCAGGTCGCCCAGCCGGCCGAAGCTCAACAGCAGCCCGCTGACGACGAGCAGATAGGTGGTCACGACCCACTCGATGGTCGCGATGTCGTTGCCGAACGCCTCGCTGATGACGGGCAGCGTGGCGTTGACGACGGAACTGTCGAGCGCGGACATGAACGTGCCCGTGCCGACGGCCGCCAAGATCAGTCCGGTGCGATGCTTCATGTAGCTCCTAGCGGAAAGGCGTCAGGCCCCCCTCGCTCGACGGGGAGGGGCAGGGGTGCGAGGGCAGGGGGCCGCAGATCGTTCCGGTCGCCTGAAGCCGTCCGAGACAGGCTTCTCAAACAGCCTCCCAGACCGCGGCTCAGGCCGCGCCCCGGCCCGCCGCGCGCCAGGCCGCGATATCCTCGCGCCAGCCCGCGACGATCGCATCCGCCTCCGGGTCGCCGCCCTCGAAGCGCACGCGCCACTTGCGGAAGGCCAGCTCGTTCTGCGCGTTGACGATGGCCCGGCTGATGCGGGCCGGGTAGTTGGGCGCGCTGCGCAGGCTGAACAGCCCCTCGGCGAGCAGGATGCGGTACTCGTCCGCGGTGATGACCTTGCCCACCTCGCCGGCCAGCTCCGTCCGGATGACCGCCTGCTCCCAGCGGCCGCTGCGCTCCAGCAGATGGCCGAGCGCGACATAGAACAGGCCCAGGGTGAGGGCGGTGGCCGCGACGATGGCCAGCCAGAGCGCGGCCGGGGGCGCGGTCTCCAGCGACGCGTCGGGCAGCCCCAGGAACGCCAGGATGGTCCCCGCGACGCTGAGGGTCAGCGTGTTATAGACGAGGTGCGCAAAAAAGGCCAGCAGGAAGAAGGCCAGCGGCGCGATGACCTGCATGGCGCGGCGGCGCTCCTCGCGCGCGAGCCCGAATCCCGCGCCCAACAGCGCGGCGAAGAGGGTGTGGCCGCCCAGGCCCAACAGGGCAAAATGCGCGACGAACTGCTGCACGAACGCGGCGCTGCCCGTCTCGGCGAAGCTGCGCGCCACGGCGTAGGCCGTCTCGCCCACCGCAAAGCCCAGCCCGGCCAGCGCGCCGTAGACCAGGCCGTCGCGCACGTTATCGAACTCCCCGCGCAGGAACAGGAAGGCCAGCGCCACGGCCAGCGCCTTGAGCAGCTCCTCGATCAGCGGCGCGACCAGCGCGGCGTCGAGGCCGAGCCTGATCGCCTCGTCGCGGCCCATGCGTTCGAGCGGGAGCGCGGCCTGCACCAGCGGGTCGAACGCGCGCGCATCCGTCGCGGACAGCCCGATCCCGTCGAACAGCGCGACCCCCGCGCCGCCGCTGATCAGCAGCCCCAGGCCGGAGCTGATGACCAGGCCGAACAGGAAGATGCCGAAGAAGACCCACGGCGACTCGCGCTCGCGGCGGTCCAGCCAGCCGATGACGCCCAGCGCGGCCAGCGCCAGCAGCAGGCTCGCCAGCAGCGCGAGGCCGAAGACGCGCGCGGTGGCCGCGGTCTGTTGGCCCAGCCAGACGACGTACGCCGCGGCCCCGGCCAGGGCCAACAGGATCAAGATGCCGACAAAGATGATCGCAACGGGCGAGCGCCGCAGCGCCGACACCGCAACCGAACGAGATAAGGCCGCAGGCAGTTGTGGCATGTCCGTCCCTCCGCACCATGCGCCGATCCGCCAATCCAGCGGCCCATTATACACCGGTCGCCGCGATACGCTGAACAGGCGAGGGGTGGTCATCAGGGCGAAGTCATGTTGCAATCGGGCCTTCCACCTGGCAGTTGAAACTGCGGCTACCCCTACGAAACCGGCCTACGCCGGTTAGTTTC
>MWBF01000220.1 GCA_002068935.1 Chloroflexi bacterium ADurb.Bin325 | reverse complement strand
TGGGATCCGGCGGCCGCCGGCCTGTTGACGGGCGCGGCCGCGATGGCCGCCTACCGCGCCTTGCTGGAGGCGCAGAACATCACCCCTGAATGAGCCTCGCCCCCTCGGCTTCCTCGCCTGATGGGCGAGCCGAGGGGCGCTATGTCCTCAAACTCTCGGATGCCGGCCGAAAACGCTCTGGCCGGTCTCCGACCGTGCCCCCTGGCCCGGCCGGAGACCGGTTATTCGGACAGACCCTGGTCTACTTCAAAAGCCGCGCATGTTCGATCTGGATGCAGCGATCCATGACGACCTGTAGCCCGGCTGCATCGGCCGCCTCCGCGGCCTCCTCGTTCACGATGCCGAGCTGCATCCAGACCGCCCGCGCGCCCGCGGCGATTGCCTCCTCGACCACGGGGCCGACGGCCTCGGCCCGGCGGAAGATGTCCACGATGTCCACCGGCTCCGGGATCGCATCGACCGACGGGTAGCTCTTCTCGCCGAGCGCCTCGCCCACGTTCGGGTTGACCGGGATGATGCGATACCCGTTGCGCTGCAAATATGCGGCCACCTGATAGCTGGCGCGATCCGGCTTGTCCGATAGCCCGACCACGGCGACGATCCTGGACGTCTCCAAAAGCTGGCGGATTTCCCGATCCTTCACGGCTGTCCTCCTCGATTGGCTGCCTGGGCAGGGTCCTGGAATGTGAGCTCGAAGTCCAGCGTGCGCGCATCTAGCTCGACCTCGTCGCGGCTCAGCTCGATCAGGACGCGGTACGGCTCGCCGGCCCGCGGGGGCTGGCGCAGGTGCATCGTCACCGACTGATAGACCTCGCGAATCTCGACCATGAACATCGTGCAGACGACGGCCCCGTCCGGGTCGGTCACGGTGAAGGCGAGGTTCGGAAAGGCGGCAAACGGGCTGATCTGCACGCGCGCCCAGAGGCGCTGCAAGTCGGGATAGGGCCAGACCTCCGCGCGCTCGATGCGCGGGGGGTGCGCCTCCACCACCTGCGGCGCATCGGCCAGCGACCGGCGATAGACCTCGAGCGGATCCTCCATTTCAGTCATGCTTGTCTCTTCCGGGTGGTTTCATGGGACGCCGACGGCGTCGATCGGCCGCTATCCATCCCGTCCGAGATGGAGGCGACCAGGGCCATCGGCGTTTATCCGTGCCTATTATTCTTCGTGTCAAGGCTGCTCTCTGTGGCTGCGCTTACGCGCGGCGCTGGACCACGACGACGCCGCCGAGGACCAGAAGCGCGCCCAGGATGATCGTCGGCGTCAGCGGCTCGTGCAGCAGCGTGACCGCGAGGGCCGCGGAGACCACCGGGATCAGCAGCAGGGCGGCCGCGGCGCGCGAGGCGCGCGTGTGGCGCAGGATCACCATCCACCAGAGATTGGCCAGCGCGCCCGACCCGATGCCGAGCACCAGGATGTAGGCCCAGACGCGCGCGGACAGGTCGAGGTGCAGCCCTTCGAGCAGGGCCAGCGGGAGCAGGAAGAGCGCGCCGACCGCGGCCACGAGCGTGGTGACCGCGAGCGGGTCGTGCTGCTCCGAGAGGCGCTTGCCGCCGATGCTGTAGATTGCGCCGAAGAAGCTCGCCGCGACCATCAGGACGTCCCCGCGCAGGCTCTCCCCGCCGAAGGAGACCCGGCTGGCCCCCACGCTGACCAGCGCCGCGCCCACGAAGGCCAGCCCCATCGCGAGCCATTCGAGCACGGCCAGCCGCTCGCGCAGCACGAGCGCGCTGATCAGCACGATAAAGACGGACGTGAAGTTGGAGAGGACGGAGGCGTTGGTCGCGGTGGTGTAGCGCATCGCCATGTTTTCCAGGTAGTAGAACAGCGTGACGCCCGTCAGCGCCACCCACGCGATGGTCAGCCCGTGTCCCTTGACCAGCGGCATGAGGCCGGTCTGCGGCGCGGAGGCCGCGGCCGGCGTGATGCCGATCACGCGGCGCGCGGGCCGCGATGCGAGCGCGACGAGCCAGGCGAACAGCGCCAGCGCGGAGATGGCCCAGCGCAGAAAGGCCAGGCCCGTCGGGCCGATCTCGGCCATGGCGACCTTCGTGAGCGGGAAGCTGGCCCCCCACAGGGTGACGCTGCCGAGCGCCATGGCGTACAGCATGATGCGATGTCGGGTCATAGCAGGCTGCTTATCGGGTTGCGCAAGGCGCGCTCAGGCCTCGACCACGTTCGCCGGCGCGAGCTCGCGGCCGTTGAGCTTGAGCGACAGGGTCTGGGACGTGTTGTCCGCGCCCATCGAGATGCCGTAGATCGTGTCCGCGGCCTCGATGGTGCCGCGATTGTGCGTGATCAAGATGAACTGCATCTCGCGGCCGAGCGCCTTGATGGCGTCGCGGAACCGGCCCACGTTGGCCTCGTCCAGCGCCGCGTCCACCTCGTCGAACACGCAGAAGGGCGTGGGCCGCTTCTTCAGGATGCTGAAGATCAGCGCGGCCGCGGTCAGCGCGCGCTCGCCGCCGGAGAGCGACGCCAGCCCCTGCTCGCGCTTGCCGGGGGGCCGCGCGATGATCTCGATGCCGCTCTCGCTGGGGTTGTCCGGGTCGGTCAGCACGATCTTGGCCGCGCCGCCGCCGAACAGGTTGACGAACTCCTCGCGAAACTGCGCGGCGATGGCCTTGAAGGCCGCGACGAACTCGCGCTCCATGACCTCGTCGAGCTGCGCGATCACCTCCTGGAGCGACGCCACCGCCTGCTCCAGGTCGACGGCCTGCGTGGTCAGGAAGTTGTAGCGCGCCTCGACCTCGTTGTATTCGGCCAGCGCGTCCAGGTTGACCGGGCCCAGCCGGGCGAGCTGCGCGCGCAGGTTGCGCACGTCGCGATCCAGGCCGTCGGGCAATTCGGCGACGATGGGCAGCCGCGTGACCATCCCGTTGAGGGGCAGCGGCAGTTGGGCCTCGCCGGCCTCGCCCCCGATCTCGCCCGCCGCCGCATCGCCGTCGACGGCGTAGGTCAGCGCGACCAGCCCCAGATCCTTCTCGATCTCGCCGTGAAGGTGGGTCAGGTCGCTCTGGCTGCGCTGCGCGGCCAGGTCGGCCTGGCTCTTGCGCATCTGCGCGTGGCGCAACTGCTCGCGCAGCAGGGCCTCGTGCTCCTCGGCCCGGCGCTGTTGCACTTCGATCTGGGCCAGCCGCGCCTCGGCCGGCTCGATCTGCGCGCTGAGCGCCGCGATCTCCGCGGCCAGCTTATCGGCTGCGGCGCCGTGTTCGCCGATGACGCGATTGGCCCCGGCCTGCTGCTCGTTGAGCGCCGCGACGCGCGCCCGCTTGGCGGCGATCTCGCGCTGCCGCTCGGCCTGCGTGGCGCTCAGCTCGCGCACGCGCGCCTGCAACCCCTGCAACTGGCCCGCGCTGACCGCGGCCTCGGCGCGCAGCCGCGCCAGCTCCGCCACCCAGTCGTCCGCGGCCAGCTCCGCGGCCTCGCGCCGCGCGACCTCGACGCGCTCTTCCTGGCGCGCCAGCCGCTCTGTAAGCTCCTCGATGGCCGTCTTCAGCGCGGCCTCGCGGTCGGCCAGGCCCGCCAGCTCGCGGGCCAGGTTGCGGCGCTGCTCCTCGTGCCACGTCTGCGTCTGCCGCGCGCGCTCGGCCGCCAGTTGCACGCGGTTCTGCTCGGCGGAGAGGCGGCCCTGCGCCGCGGCGAGCTCGTCGCGCTGCCTGCGGCTGGCCTCCAGCGCATCGCGCGCGGCCTGCTGCGCCCGCCGCGCGGCGGCGAGCTCGGCCTCGTGCTGGCGCACCCGGGCCGCGGCCGCGGCGATCTGGGGCGGCAGCTCGCGCAAGGCCCGGCTGCGCATCAGCATCCCGCCATCGCGGTTGCGGCTCTCGCTGCCGCCGGTGACGCTGCCGCTGGGCCGCACGATCTCGCCGTCGCGCGTCACATAGGTCGCGCCGCTCGAACGCCCCAGGAGCCGCCGCGCGGCGGACAGATCCTCGACGATGATGGTGTGGTTCAGCGCCAGCTCCACGGCCGGGCGAATCTGCGGGTCGAAGCGCACGAGCGCGCTCGCCAGCCCGATGACGCCGGGCCCGCGCGGCGCATCCACGGCGCGGCCGGGCCGCAGCGTGTCGAGCGGCAGGAAGGTGGCGCGGCCGGCCTGGTTGCGCTTGAGATAATCGACGGCGGCCTCGGCGTCCTGCCAGCCCTCCACCACCACGTCCTGCACGCGGCCGCCGAGCGCGGCCTCCACCGCGCGCTCCAGCTCCGGCGGGACCTCGATCAGGTCGCCCAGCGTGCCGAGCACGCCGGAGAGCTGCGCCTGTTCCCGCGGCCGTCGCGCCGCGGCCAGCACCGCGCGCACGCCCGCGCTCAGCCCCGCGCCCTCGTCGCGCAGCCGTTGGAGCATGTCCTGCTGATCCTGGAGCCGGGTCAGGCTGCGCTGCGCGGCAGCCAGTTGCTCGGCCGTCCGACGCTCGGCCTCCTGCGCGGCGGCCAGCGCCCGGGCCTGCTCCTGTCGCGCGGCCTCGACCTCGGCCAGCGCGGCGGCCTGCTCGCGCCCGCGGCCGGCCAGCGCCTCCAGTTGCAGCCCCAGCTCGGCCGCCTGCGCCTGCGCGGCCTGGCCGGCCTGCGCCTGAGTCCGGTCACCCTCGGCCAGCTCCCCGCGGCGCTCGCCGGCCTGCGCCAGCCGCGACCGGCGCTCGGCCAACTGCGTGCGCAGCGCCAGGGTCGCCTCCTGCGCCTGGTTCAAGGCCTGCGTCTTCGCCTCGCGGGCGCGCTCGCGGGCCGCCAGCTCGCGCTGCGCCTCGGCCACCTGGGCCGTCTGCGCGCCGTGGCTGGCCTGCGCGTCGCGCAGCTCGGCCTCGGCCGCGGCGAGGCGCAAGGCCCCGTCCTCCCGCGCCGCGGCCAGATGCACCAGCTCCTGGGCCAGCTCCGCGGCCTGTTCGCGCCAGAGTCGCACCTGTTCGCCGCGCACGGCGAGCTCGCGCTGGACGGCCTCGGCCTGGCGGTGCAGGCCGCTGCTGGCGCGATGCCACTCGCTCACGCGGTCGCGCAGGGCCGCGCGTTCGGCGCGGCGCGCGCTGATCTCGTGCAGGTGCGCATCCAGCGCCGCGGCCTGCTCCTCGACGACCAGCCCCTCCTCCTCGGCCTGGCGGCGCGCCGCGGCCAGCGCCAGGACCGCCTCGCGCCACTTGAAGCCGTACCAGGTCTGGAGCTGCGCCTCGAGGTCGCTCTTGAGCTGCTGATATTCCTGGGCGCGGCGCGCCTGTCCCTTCAGATAGCGCAGGCGGGGCGTCAGTTCGCTGATGATGTCGCGGGCGCGCGTCAGGTTGGCCGCGGCCTCGCTGAGGTTATGGCTGGCCTGGTCGCGCCGGGCCTGGTGGACAGTGATGCCGGCGGCCTCCTCGAACAGTTTGCGGCGCTCCTCGGGCCGCTGCGAGAGGGCCTGGTCGACCAATCCCTGGCCGATGATGGTGTAGTTGCGTTCGCTGAGGCCGGAGCTGCCCAGCAGCTCGGCGATGTCGCGCAGGCGGACCTTGCTGCCGTTGAGGTAATACTCGTTCTCACCCGAACGGTAGGCGCGCCGCGCGATCTCGACCTCGGCAAAGTCGATCGGCAGCCAGCCGCTGCTGTTGTCGAGGGTCAGGGCGACGTGCGCCATGCCCATGCGCGCGCGCTGTTCGCTGCCGGAGAAGATCATGTCCTCGGTGCGCTTGCCGCGCAGGGTGCTGTAGCTCTGTTCGCCCAGCACCCAACGGAGCGCATCCGCGACGTTGGACTTGCCGCTGCCGTTTGGCCCGACGACCGCAGTTACGCCCGCATCGAAGGTGAAGTCGGTGCGGGACGCAAAGGTCTTGTATCCGTGAAGGACGAGTTGTTTCAGATAGCGCACAGCGGTGATTATACGCCAGGAGGAGGCAATCCATAAAAAACGGATGAAGCCCAGCCGAAAAACGTTGAGGCCGATCTTCGAACGAGACGGGGGCACGGTCGGAGACCGGCCCCAGCAGGGGGAGACCGACCAAGGCAGGGGGAGGCCGGCCAAAGCAGGGGGAGACCGGCCAAAGCAGGGGGAGACCGGCCAAAGCAGGGGGAGGCCGACCAAGGCAGGGGGAGACCGGCCCCAGCAGGGGGAGACCGACCAAGGCAGGGGGAGGCCGGCCGGAGCCGGATCTGTAAAAACGGACAGGCGGGCCGCGCTCA
>MWBF01000219.1 GCA_002068935.1 Chloroflexi bacterium ADurb.Bin325 | reverse complement strand
TCGCGGCCCGATGCAGGGTGACGGTCCCGCGGTCGCGGTTCGTGGTCACCACCAGGTCGCCGCTGGCGGCCACGCCGTTCGTGCGGCCCGCGCCGGTCGCGACGCGCCAGGCCACCGCGCCGCCTGTGTCCATGCGCAGCAGCTCGCTCGTGTCGAACAGGCCCACATAATAGGCGGCGGCGTCCTGCGGCCCGGCCGCGGCCACCGATTTGACGCCCGGCCCCAGGTACACCGCGCTGCGCAGCACCGCGCCGCAGTCCGCGCCCGGCGCAGGGGTCGGCGTACCAGAAGGCGACGGCGTGACGGAGGGCCTGGGCGTCCGCGTCGGCGTCGCAGTGGCCGTGCTGGTGCGGCTGGCGGTCGGGCCGGGCGTCCACGTCGGCGGCGCGGTGGCCGTGCTGGTGCGGCTGGCGGTCGGGCTGGGCGTCTGCGTCGGTGTCGCGGTGGCCGTGCTCGTGCGGCTGGCGGTCGGGCTGGGCGTCCACGTCGGCGCGGGCATGTGCGCGTCGTCCACGTCGAAGAAGAGCTCGTGGAGATACTCGTCCCCCGTCGCATCGTTCGTGATGGTCGCAAACGCGCCGGCGTCCGCAAGGTTGGCGAGTCGGGCCGTCTGCGTCCACGTGTGACGTCGCCAGACGCCCGTATCCTCCTTGTTGACGACGTGCGCGCGCAGGACCCCCGCGGCGTCCGGCAGGCTGACGGTGAAGCGATCCGTGCCGATGTCCAGATAGGACACGGTCACGGTGATGGGTGCGGCGACGTCGTAGAGCCGCCAACCGTCCGACAGGGCCAGGGCCAGCGTCTCGCCGGGCGGCAGCCGGCGCGCCTGGTGATCGAACAGCCGGTTCAGCAGATCCGGGCCCGGGCTGGGGGTGGCCGCGGGCGTGATCGCGGGCGTGGGGAGCGCCGGGCCGGGGCACGCGGGCGTGATGTTGATCCCGCCCGCGCGCGCCGCGGCCGTGTTCGCGGCGCGCGCGGCGGATTGCAGCCCCGGCTCGCAGGCCTGGGGCGCGACCTCCGGGTTGATGACCGACAGATACTTGCCCCAATCCCCGATGACGCCGCTCGCGCCGAAGCCCGCGGCAAAATCATAGGTGGGGAACTCGCGGTCGCGGAAGATGACCCAGGCGCGGCGATCCGAGGCCAGCCAGTAATCGACGACCTCCCATTGCAGCGCGCTGTAGCTGTTGTTCCACGGGCTGTGATGCAGGATGTAGCTGCCGCCGTTGGCCGCGCCGCTGAGCGTGGTCCAGTACATGCCCTTCAGGCTCGGCGCGTGCCAGTCGAACTCGAACAGCACCGGGTAGCCCATGTCGCGGAGGGTGCGCCCGGTCGCATACTGGGCCCACTTCGCCAGCACGTTGCTGGGGCGCTCGTCCGCGTCCTGGCGATCCGAGTTGATGTTGTTCATCGAGATGCCGATGGGCGTGGTCGTCCAGAAGTTGTCGTACAGCCAGCGGCGCAACTGCTTGCTGCCGACCCCCTTGCAAGGCCCGGCGTCCGCCATCGCGACGACGGGCTTGTCGGGGAAGGCGGCGTAGGCGGCCTCGGAGACCTCGCGCACGAAATTCATGTATGCGTCGCAGCTCACCGTCTTCTCGTGTTCGGCCAGGACCTGATTCGCGGTGTCGCCCCGGCAGGCCAGCCCATCGCCGCCTATGGGCGGCTGCGCATCCCAGAACGGCTGGCAGGGCAGCACCGGCTGGCTCTCGCCCTGCACGCCCACCGCGACCCGCACCGCGGCCACCTGGGGGTTGCTGTTGTAGCGCTGGCCCGCCGCGCGGACGAACTCGATCATCCGCTCCTTGAACGCGCCGTCGTAGCGCAGCGACTGGTAGTAGTTGCCCGATCCCGGCATCTGGAACGTGAAGCGGTAGGCGTCGTTCTGCATCCAGGGCGGCAGGTGCAGGCGCATGTAGGGGTTATCCGCGCTCCCCGGCGCGCCGTGGCCGGCCGTCCGATACCACCGGCTGCCCGTGTCGGAGAAGGAGCTGGGGATCGTGAGGATGACGGGCTGGGGGACGACGCGGCCGTCCGTCAGCGTGACGGTGCGCTGGCCGGCTGCGTTGATGCACGCGTCGTACGCGCCCCAGTTGATGGCGTTCCGGTTGTCCCAGACGCCGGAGACGCCGACGTCGCCGCCGGAGCCGAGATACGTCAGACAGTCGATGCCGAGGATCTCGTTGCCCGGCGCAAGTGGGTCGGACGCCGCGCGCGTCGGCGGCACGGCGTTCTGCGCGACGCTCCAGGCGACATAGGCGCCCGCGAGGTCGTCGCGGCGCTGGCTGGCCGGCCGCGCCAGCGGCTCCGACATGGGCGCGGATGTAGGGCTGGGGGCGGCCGGCACAGGCGTGCAGCCGGCTAGGAGCCAGACGCACACGCCCAATGCGGCGGCGTACAACAGTCGCCCCAGATGCCGTCGATGGCTCGGCCAGATATCCGGCATGTAGCGAACTCCTGTGTGACCCACAATACGGCCGACTGTCATATCGGAAGAGACAGGGCGGGAGGCCAGACAAGAATATCACATTGCATTATGCTCGTCAATGCGCGATTTGACGCCGCGCGACGCCGCGCATATGATGACCATCTACCTGCGACAAGGAGCACAGACTTGACGATGTACGCCTATTTCGGCCATCATCGCTGCGCCACGATGTGGGCCGCGGCGATCATCAGAGGCCTCAGCCGCGAGCTGGGGCTGCAAGTGGTGCAGGAGGATCGCTACAACACGCTGCCCGCTGACGCGGCCAGCGCCGGCTTCCTGATCCACCTCAACGCGACGCGCCAGCTCGTGGACCAACTGGCGGAGACCCCCTTCCGCGGGTTTCACGTCATCCGCGACCCGCGCGACATCCTGGTCTCGTCGTACTTCTCAGACAAATACTCGCACCCCGTCTACCGCCAGGAGTTTGCGCAGTTCCGCGAGCAGCTCCACACGGTCGAGTTCGACGAAGGCCTCCGGCTGGAGCTGGATCGGCGGACCGCCGAATTCGAGGCGCTGGCGGGCTGGAACTACCGCGATCCGCGCATCTACGAGACGCGCTACGAGGTGCTGACGACCGCGCCGGAGGCGGAGTTCACGCGCATCCTGGCCTTCCTCGGCGTCCCCATGCCCGCGGCCGGGCCGGCGCAGTGGGGCGCGACCCTGAAGCTGGCGGCCAACCGCGTGCTGCACCGGGCCAAACGGCCGCTGCGCGTGCACAGCATCCCGCCCGCCCATCTGCGGAGGCTGATCGAGGCGCAGGCCTTCCAGAAGCTGGCGGGGCGCAAGCCGGGGGAGGAGGACGCCAACAGCCACTACCGCAAGGGCGTGGCCGGCGATTGGGTCAACCATCTCACCGGCGCAAACAAGGATCTTTTCAAGGAGCGCTGGGGCCAGCTCCTGATCGACCTGGGCTACGAGAAGGATCTGGACTGGTAGGACGGCCCCCGCCCCCTCTGCGCACTCGCGGCGCGGGAGGGGGCGGCACGGGCGTCACCTCACCAGCAGGGGCAGATAGACGCGCCGCGCCGACTGCCCGATGCCGAACGAGACCTCGTGGGCGGCGTCCGCGGCCAGCTCGACGATCACCTCGCCGTCCGTGGTCAGCGGCAGCTCCGCCCTCTGCGCCAGCGCGATGCGATAGCGGCCCTGTGCCAGCGCGACGAACTCGTATGCGCCGTTCACCTGGCTGACCGCGCTCCTCGGATCGCCCCCGCCCGGCGCACCGTCCCCCTCTGTCGCATCAGCCAACTGCACGACGACCCCGGCGATGCCCGGTTCGCCCGGCTCGGCGCGGCCGTTGCCGTTGAGATCCAGCCAGACCGTGCCGTGGATCCGGCCCGCGGGGGTCGCGGTGGGGATCGGCGTGGCCGATGCGGTCCACGTCGCGGTCGGCGAGAGCGTCAGCGTCGCGGTGCGGGTTGCCGTGGAGGTCGGCGATGCGGTGGGTGTGCGCGTCGGCGTCACGGTCGGCGAGGGGGTGGGCGTCCACGTCGGCGTCGGCGATGCGGTCGGCGTGCGCGTCGACGTCACGGTCGGCGATGCGGTGGGCGTCCATGTCGGCGTCAGCGACGCCGCAGGCGTATGCGTCGGCGTCACGGTCACTGAGGGGGTAGGCGTCCGCGTCGGCGTCAGCGATGCAGTGGGCGTGCGCGTCGGCGTTATGGTCGGCGATGGGGTGCGCGTCGCGTTCGGCGTGATCGTAGGCGTATGGGTCGGCCCGGGCTGCACGATATCGTAATACTGGATCTCCAGCCGGGGCCGCAGGTCCACCTCCCTGGCCTCCGATGTGTAGAAATAGAACTGCGCATTGCGGTCGCTCGCGGCCTTGAGCCAGAGGCCGTGGTTGCTGGACGGCTGGGCCGCCCAGCCCTGCACCATCGCGGTGACGTCCAGCGTGACCCAGCCGCTCGCCTGGCGCAGGTCGACCGCGGCCGCGGGGGTGGGATCCCGGTCGTGGTCGCCCAGCGCGCCCGGTTGCTGCCACGGCACGTTGGCCAGCGCGCGGTTCCAGGTCGCGGCGGCCTCGCTCCACGGCCGCCGCAGACGGTGCGCGGAGACGGTCAGCGGCACGGCGTAGCTGTTCGACCCGCCGTAATGATAGACCTGGAGCGTCGCGGTCATCACCCGCGCGTTCGCGGGCAACGGCGTCAGGTCGAACCGCAGCGTGCTGAACATCTTGTCCGGGTGGCCGAGCCACATGACCTCGGCCGCGCCGTAGTTCTTGTCCGGGTACCACGAGGTCAGATAGGTGTCGGCCAGCCCGTTGTAGCCGTCCATGCCCGGCTGGAGCGTCAGCAGCTTCGGCTCGGCGGGCAGCGCGACGACGTCCACCATGTGGATGATCTCGTCGCCGTCCTTCATGTTGTAGATGCGGAAGTCGCTGCCCGCGCGGCCGCCGCCGCCCGGCTGGCCGTTGCCGAACTCGACCTCGGTCAGCTCGAAGACCGCCTTGCGCCAGGTGCGCGTGTTCGTCTTCGTCACCGTGCCGGCCAGCATGTCGTCGCCCGCCAGCCCGTCGTAGCGCAGCTCCCAGCGATCCGTGCCCTGGTCGTAGTAGGTGACGGTGATGGTGGCGCGGTAGTTGCCGGCGTAGGCGTAGGCGTCGTCCACGTCGAAGTACATGCTGTTGTTGCCCGTGGCCTGATCCGTGCGCCGCGCATAGCGCCCCTCCGCGGCCGCGCCGACGTTGAACAGGGGGACCGTCCTGCCGCCGGGCGCTGCGTCGTTCTGCACGAGATAGAACTCGAAGTTGCCGTAATCGGGGAACCAGTCGAACTCCGTCTCGCGCAGCGCCACCCACGCGCTCGGAATATCGGGCGCGCGCTTGCCCAGGTAGCGGCTGGCGAACTGCAAGAGGTCCTGGCGGTCGGCCGCGGTCACGACGTTGGTGTCCAGCGCAAGGAAGTCGGCCCGCTTGTCCAGCGCGTTGTACAGGCCCCACATGGTGTTGGTGCGGCCCTCGATGCTCAGGCCGATGTTCGCGCCCTCGAACGCGACCGCCACCTGGTCGCCCCAGACGAGCAGGGGGTCATACTGGCCCGACAGATAGGCCGGGTGCGCGGGGTCGGTGATGATCGCATCCGCGCCGCCGTCGGGCTTGAGCCCGTTGTGCTTCAGCCCGACCCCCAGCGCCGCGGCATAGTCCGTGAAGACGCGACGCTCCCTGCGCTCAAGATAGCGCGGCGCATACTGGAGGAGCAACTCCTTGTCCGGGAACGCCTGGCGGTAGAGGTCGGTCGACCAGTTGACCGTCTGGATCCACAGGTTGCTGGTCAGCCCGGCCGCCTCGAGACAGGCGTCATGCTTGTCCTCCGCGGGCGCGGTCTCGCCGAAGATGCCGGTCGAGATCTCGATCCAGGCGACGCGCGGGTCGTTGTTGTAGCGCGCGCCGAACGCCCTGATGAGCCGGGAGAAGGCGTTCCGGTATGAGGCGTCCCAGTAGCGCGGGATCTCGGTGCCGCCGCACCTGATCACGATGTTGGGCGTGCTGGCCTTGAGATGCGCCGGCACGCTGGACCCGCCGCAGCACTCGCCGTCGTAGGAGTTGATGCGCAGGACCGCGCGCTTGCCCTGGCTCGCCATGTCCGCGACGAATTTATCGACGTTGCCCCAGTTGTATTTGTTGGCCGCGTATTCGATGTTCTTCCAGGTGAAGATCATCTCCCCGCCGATGACCGGGTAGGTCTGGGGGTCCACCTTTGTCCAATCGT
>MWBF01000218.1 GCA_002068935.1 Chloroflexi bacterium ADurb.Bin325 | reverse complement strand
CCGACGGCGACCGAAACCGCGACCGCCACGGCGACCCCCACCGAGACGGCCACCCCGACCGCCACCGCGACCGCTACGCCGGCTGTGGGGCGGATCGAGGTCACGGCCTACGAGGATGCCAACGGCAACGGCGCGCGCGAGGCCGGCGAGCCGCTGCTGCCGGGCGCGCACTTCGATCTGTACCGGGCCGGCGAGGTCGTCGGGTCGGGCGTGACGGGCGGAGACGGCCGGGTGACGTTTGCGGATCTGCCGCCGGCCAGCTACGTCGTGGTCGAGACGGAGCCGCCGGCCGGCTACACCCGCGTGTTGGGCCAGATCGCGCTGGCGCTCACCGCGGGCCAGACGGCCAGCTTCGACTGGCCGCACCGGCTCATGACCGCGACGCCCACCGCGACCCCGTCCATCACGCCGACCGCCACGCCGAGCGTGCACAGGGTGTGGCTGCCGCTGCTGACGCATTGAGCCTGCCTGGAGCTCGGCTCTGGCCCGTCCGACCGAGCCAGGAGCACGGCCAGACCGGCCCAACGCCGTTCCCTTTGCTCTGGCCGGTCTCCGACCGAGCCAGGGGCGCGGTCAGGCCAGAGCCGCCACTTTGGAGCGCGTTAGAAGGGGCCTTTACCCGGCGCGCAGGCGGCGCAGCGCGTCGCTGAAATCCGTTGGATAGGGGGCGATGAGGGTCAGCGCCTGGCCGGTCACGGGGTGGGCGACGGTCAGGCTCACGGCGTGGAGCGCGGGCCGCTCGATGAGCGGCGGCGCGATGTCCGGCAGGACGATGCCGGCGCGGGTGTAGAGCGGGTCGGCCAGCAGCGGATGGCCCAGCGCGGCCAGGTGCGCGCGGATCTGGTGTGTGCGGCCGGTCTCGGGCCGCGCCTCCACCAGCGCGCAGCCGGCGAAACGTTCCAGCGCCTGGCAGCGCGTGAGCGCGGGCCTGCCCCGCCGCGGATCGACGACCGTCCGATGCTTGCGGTCGCCGTTTGCCAGGAGGGGCAGGCGGACGGTCTGTTCGTCCCAGGCGGGCGCGCCGGCCACGAGCGCATGGTAGACTTTGTCGACCGCGTGCGCGGCGAACTGGCGATCCAGGCTGCGGTGCGCGTCCGCGCTGCGGGCGAGCAGCAGCACGCCGCTCGTCCCGCGATCCAGCCGGTGCACCACCCACAGCCGGCCCTGCTCCGCTTGCAGCCGGCCCACGAGATAGGGCGCATCCGGCTGCCAGCCGTCGGGCAGGGTCGGCAGGCCCGCAGGCTTGTTGACCGCCAGCAGCGCATCGTCCGTCCACAACACCTCGATCGGTTGGCTCATCGCAGCCTCCAGCGCTCCAAACGTCGATAGGCGCGGGGCTTCCGTCCAGGACGCCCCCGCATCTGCCTCCTCCAGCATACTACGTCGAGCCTTTGACTTAGTCAATAACCTCGTCTATAGTGACGGGGTTATCGGAAGCGGAACTGGCAGGCGTCCCCTTGAACGAACACCATGAAAGCTGATCTGTCCCGGCGCGAGGGCGTCTATCTCGCGCTGCTGTTGCTCTGCGGCGTCGGCGCGATTGCCCCGCTGCTCCAACCGGGCTACTTCTGGGGCGCGCACGACGCGCGGCACGACGTCTACTTCATCTTCCAGTATGCGAAGTCCGCGGCGGAGGGCATCTGGTTCCCGCGCTGGTCGCCCGACTGGACCTTCGGCTACGGCTACCCCTTCTTCATCGTCTACGGCCCGTTGGCAACCTTCGTCGGCGTGCTGTTCCATCAGTTCCTGGGCCTGGGCTACGAGGCCAGCGTCAAGGCGGTGCTGGCGCTCTCGATCATCGGGTCCGGGCTGGCGATGTACGGGTTCGTCAGGTCGTGGCTGGGCAGGCGCGCCGGGCTGGTCGCGGGCGTCGCCTACATGGTCATCCCCTATCATCTGGTGGATGTCTATGTGCGCGCGGCGATGGCCGAGGCGGTCGCGCTGACCTTCCTGCCGCTGGCGCTCTGGGGCTTCCGCGCCGCGACGCTGCGCCCGCGCCTCGCTGCGGTGTGCGGCGCGGCGCTGGCCTTCGCCGCCATCATGTGGACGAGCAACCTCGCCGCGCTGCTGTTCACGCCGCCGCTGGCGCTCTATGTGGCGTTCCTGCTGAGCGACCGGCTGCGCGGGGCCGGGCGGACGTTGGCCGGCCGGCTCGTCGCGCTGGCCAGGGGCGCGGCCGCGCCCGCGCTGGCGGGGCTGCTCGGCCTGGCGCTGAGCGCCGCGTTCTTTGTCCCCGCGATCGTCGAGCAGGCCTACATCAACCGGACGCAGTGGTTCGGGGAGTATTACGACCCGACGCAGCACTTCGTCTACTTCTGGCAGTTGTTCGACCCCTCGTGGGGCTTCGGCATCAGCCAGCCCGGGCCGGTCGAGGCCGCGCAGGGCGGGCTGAGCTTCCAGCTCGGGCTGGCCGCGACGCTCCTGTCGGCCGGCGCGGTCGCCTGGAGCGCGGCCCGCTGGCTCAAAACCCGCCGACTATCCGCAGGACGGCTCGATGCAGGGGGCGATACGGGCCATTTTCGTGATAGCAGCGATCCCGCGGCCCGTCGAAGGTTCCGCGAAGTCGTCTTTTGGGCGCTCTGGGCCGCGGTCAGCGTCTTCCTGACGCTCGATATCTCGCGGCTGGCCTGGCAGCATGTGCCGATCGTGCCCTATGCGCAGTTCCCCTGGCGCTATCTCATGCTGGCGATCCTGCCGTTGAGCATCCTGCCGGGCGTGCTGGTGGCCGATCCTGCGCCCGCGTCCCCCCGGCCGGAGGCCCGTTCGGCCGTCGCGCTCTGGCCCACGCTCGTGTTGGCGGCCCTGCTGATGGCGAGCAGCGCGCCCTATCTGAAGGTCGAGATGCGCGAGCCGACCCGCGAGCAGGGGCCGGTCTCGATGGCCGCGCTGATGCGGTTCCAGCGCACGAGCGACGAGATGACCGGCGTGACGGCCTGGGTCGATCCCCGGCATCGGCCCACCTGGTCCGACATGGCCGACCTCTGGGTGCAGGGCGCGGAGGTCACGACGCGCGTCGACTACAGCCAGGTGCCGCAGAACGAGTCGCTGGCCGTCAACTCGGAGGACATGGGCACCGCGCACGAGCAGGTCTTTTTCTATACGAACGAGACGGGCCGCTCCATCACCTTCAACCGCTTCTGGTATCCCGGCTGGACTGCCTGGCTGCTGGACGGCAAGGACGGCCGCCCGGTCGAGCGGATCCCGGTGGAGCGGGAGGCCGGGCCGCTGGCGCGCATCGTCGTGCCCGTGCCGCAGGGCCAGGGATATATCCTGCTGCGCTTCGAGGATACGCCGCTGCGCGCCGCGGCCAAATGGACGACGGTGGCCGCGGCCGCCCTGCTCGTCATTCTAGCCGGTGTAGCGGTCATTCGAACCTGACCGCGGTCAACCAGAATTGTCTGTTATGTTTTTGAAACAAGAAAATATATGCCAATATCTGGTTGAGCGATCTGCCTGGCGACTGGAAGCCGCCCCTTCGACTGCGCCCGCACTGCGTCCTCCGCTCAGGGTGCTTCCATGAGTGAGACGGAGCATCCTGAGCGGGTGGACGGCCCGACGCTGTCGACGGCGCAAGGCCAGTCGAAGGAGCGGACGTGAGGGCCGCCCCTTCGACTGCGCCCGCACTGCGTCCTCCGCTCAGGGTGCTTCCGTAAGCTTCCCATAAGCGAGACGGAGCATCCTGAGCGGGTGTACGGCTCGACGTGGCTGACGGCGCAAGGCCAGCCCGGCCGTGCCCCTGCCCGAAGCGGCTTGCTGGGAAACCTGACTACGGTCAACCAGAATTGCTTATTATGTTTTTGAAGCGAGAAAAGATATGTCAGAGGCCTGTCATGCACCCGATTGATTCGTCGGGCGGACGCCCGTTGATCCTGCTGACCAACGACGACGGCATCCTGTCGCCCGGCCTGCGCGCGGCCGCGGAGGCGCTCTGCGTGCTGGGCGAGCTGCTCATCGTCGCGCCGGCCGAACAGCAGACCGGCATGGGCCGGGCGATGCCCGCGCTCGACGGCGACGCGCGGTTGCAGACGCGCCGCCTCGCGCTGGCCTGCCAGGACGTGCAGGTCTACACGCTGAACGCATCGCCGGCGCAGGCTGTGCTGTTCGGCGTCCTCGCCATCGCCCAGCGGCGGCCCGCGCTCGTCGTCTCCGGCATCAACCACGGCGAGAACCTCGGCACTGCCGTGACCGCATCCGGCACGGTCGGCGCGGCGCTGATGGCCGCGGAGCTGGGCATCCCCGGGCTGGCCGTCTCGTTCGAGACGGAGATCGTCTACCACTTTGACTATGCGCACAAGCTGGATTGGGCCGCGCCCGCGTACTTCACCCGCCTGTTTGCGCGCGCCATGCTCGATGCGCGGCTCCCCTTCGACGTGGACGTGCTCAAGATCGACGTGCCGGGCGAGGCCACCGCGGAGACGCCGTGGCGCATCACGCGCCAGTCGAAGCAGCCCTACTACGAGTCGCTGGCGCCGGAGCAACGCTTCGCCGCGGGGCCGCTGCGCCCGTTGAACTATCGCGTCTTCGTCAACTGGGACACGCTGGAGCCGGACTCGGACATCTCGGTCTTTGCCCGCGACCGCCAGGTGGCGGTCACGCCGTTGAGCCACGACCTGACCGCGCGGACGGATCTGGCCGCGCTGGAGGCGCGGCTGAGGGGATAGCTATGATTCGCACCGAAGCGCTGAGCAAGCATTTTCAGGCCGGCGGCCGCACGATCAAGGCAGTGGACGGGCTGGACCTCCAGGTGGCCGAGGGAGAGGTGTTCGGCTTCCTGGGGCCGAACGGCGCGGGCAAGACGACCACCGTCCGCCTGCTCACCTGCCTCATTGGGCCCAGCGCGGGCCGCGCCTGGGTCAACGGGCTGGCCGTCGGCCAGGCCGACCGGCAGATCCGCCAGCAGGTCGGCATCCTCACCGAGTCGCCCGGCCTGTACGAGCGGCTGAGCGCGCAGTACAACCTCGCCGTCTTTGCGGAGCTGTACGGCGTCAAGGATGTGCGCGGTCAGGTCGAGAAGTACCTGCGGCTCCTGGACCTGTGGGATCGCCGCGACAGCGAAGCGGGCGCGTTCTCGAAGGGCATGAAGCAGAAGCTCGCCATCGCGCGCGCCCTGCTGCACGAGCCGCCGGTCGTCTTCCTCGACGAGCCGACCGCCGCGCTCGACCCGGAGGCGGCCAAGACGGTCCGTGACTTCATCGAGACCCTGCGCGGCCAGGGCCGCACCATCTTCCTCTGCACGCACAACCTGGACGAGGCCGAGCGGCTGTGCGACCGCATCGCTGTGTTCCAGCAGCGGCTCATCGCGGTGGACACGCCCGATGCGCTGCGCCGCCGGCTGTTCGGCCGCCAGACGGTCGTCCAGCTGGCCCCGCCCGCGGATGCGGCCGCGCTGCGCCGGTGGGCGGCCGCGGTGGCCGGGCTGCCCGGCGTGCAGCACGTGGAGCCGCTGGCCGCGTCTGCGGATGACCAGGAGCGTGCTGATCGTCTCATCATTAGCCTGGTGGACCCGCCAGCGCAGAACCCGGCCATCGTGCGCACCCTGGTGGCGCAGGGCGCGGAGGTCCAGTTCGTCAACGAGGTCAAGCACTCGTTGGAGGACGTCTATCTGAGCCTGATCCATAACGGCCGCGCCGCGGGAGGTGAAGCATGAGGGCCGTGCGCACGATCATCCTGAAGGAATGGGCCGACGTCCGGCGCAACAAGCTGGTCTTCTCGGTGATCATCGGCGTGCCGCTGCTGATGGTGTTGATACCTGTCGTCATGCTGTTCATCATGAGCCGCGCGCCGGTGGACCCGCACGACCTCGAAGGGATGGGCCGCATGTTGCAGAACACGCTCTTTGCGGGCATGGAGGGCCGCGAGGCGCTCCAGGCGGTCATGTCGAGCAACTTCATGATCCTCTTCCTCATGATGCCGCTGATGGCGCCGGTCACGATCGCCGCGTACAGCATCGTGGGCGAGAAGGTCACGCGCTCGCTGGAGCCGCTGCTGGCGACGCCGGTCTCGACCGCCCAACTGCTGCTCGGCAAGGGGCTGGCCGCAGCGCTGCCGGGCATCGGGATGACCTGGTTCAGCTATCTGCTCTTCCTGATCTTTGCCCGGCTCTTTGCGGTCAGCGACCGGGTGTTCAGCGTGTTCGTGAATCCCATGTGGCTGATCGCGCTGCTCGTGCTGTCGCCGCTCCTGACCGTGATGGCCGTGAACGTGGGCATCATCGTC
>MWBF01000217.1 GCA_002068935.1 Chloroflexi bacterium ADurb.Bin325 | reverse complement strand
CCCGCTGTGCAGGGGAGGGAGCACGCCCCTTCCCCCGTCGAGACGGGGGAAGGGGCCAGGGGATGGGGGCCGCCGTGTCCCTGGCTCGGTCGAAGACCGGCCAGAGCGGGGGCCGCCGCGCCCCAGCGACGGACGCTCACATGGCTGTTTCGTCGTCGGCTGTCGGTTCGTCGCCCTGGTAGAGCACCTCGCGCGAGCGGCTGCCCCCCTCGCCGCTGGCGACGTAGCCCGCCTCCTCCAACTGATCCATCAGCCGGGCGGCCCGCGGGAAGCCGATGCGCAACTGGCGCTGGAGGACCGACGTGGAGATGTAGCGCTTGTTCGCCAGCAGCTTGAGCGCCTGATCCATCAGCTCGTCTTGCCGGCCGGCCTTGCCTTCGAGATGGCCGGCCCACGGCGCGAGCAGCGATTGGACCGCGGCCTCGACTGCCGGGTCGTCCTCCGTTGCGGGCTGCGCGGCCGCGCGCCAGAACGCGGTCAGCGCGTCGATCTCGCGATCCGAGATGTAGCAGCCCTGGATGCGCTGGTTCCTGGCCGCATCGGGGGCCATGTAGAGCATATCGCCCCGCCCCAACAGCTTCTCCGCGCCCGTCGTATCCAGGATGACCCGGCTGTCGATCTGCGAGGTGACGGCGAACGCGATGCGCGAGGGGAAGTTCGCCTTGATAAGCCCGGTGATGACGTCTACGCTGGGCCGCTGCGTCGCCAGCACCAGGTGGATGCCGGTCGCGCGGGCCATCTGCGCCAGGCGGCAGATCTGCCGCTCGATGTCCTCCGCCGCGGTCATCATCAGGTCGGCCAGCTCATCGATGACCAGCACGAGATAGGGCAGGGGCTTGCGATCCTTGCCGCGCGCAAACTTGCGGTTGTACTCGCCGATGTTGCGCGCGCCGTGCTCCGCAAAGAGGCGATAGCGCTCGTCCATCTGCGCCAGCAGCCACGCCAGCGCGGCCGAGGCCTCGGCCGGGTCCGTGATGACGGAGCCGAGCAGGTGCGGGATGCCGTTGTAGGCGGGCAGCTCGACCATCTTCGGGTCGATCATCAGCAGTTGGACGCTCTCCGGCCCGTTGCTCATCAGCAGGCTACAGATCAGGGCGTTGATGCACACCGATTTGCCGGAGCCGGTGGCCCCCGCGATGAGCAGGTGGGGCAGCCGCGCCAGGTCTATCACGACGGGGTCGCCGGCCACATCGCGGCCCAACGCCATCGCCAGCGGCGCGTTGAGCCGGATGAACTCCCGCGATTCGAGGATGCTGCGCAGGTTGACGAGCGACTTGACGGGGTTGGGCGCTTCGATGCCGACGTAGGGCTGGCCGGGCACGGGGGCCTCGATGCGCAGCGATGCGGCGGCCAGCGCCAACGCCAGGTCGTTGTTGAGCCGCAGGATGCTGGACACGGGCACGCGGCGGCGCACGATCTCGCCGTTGCGCAGCTCGCGCACGATCTCGCCCGGCTCCAGCCCGAACTGGGTGACGGTCGGGCCTTCCTTGATGCTCACCACCTCGACCGGCACGCCGAACTCGGCCAGCGTCTGCTTGAGCAGTTGCGCGCGCTGGCGCGCATCGGCGCTGCTTGCGGCGCTGGCCGGCGCATCCGCGGCCAGCAGGTCGTACGACGGCAGCCAGGCCGGCCGCGCGGTCGGCCGCGGGGGCCGGCCTCCGCGGCCGCGACTTGCGGGCCTGGCCGGCGGCGGCTCGGCCGCGGGGGCCGGCTTGCGCCGGGGCGATCGCGGCCGAGCCGTGACCGGAGGGCCGTCGTCCGGCGTCGCGGCGCGGCCGGCAAACAGCCCCGAGACGCCGGAGCGCAGCCGCTGCCACAGCCCGGCGACCGCGGCGACAGGTCGCCGCAGGGCCGCGGCCGGGCGGAGCGCGTCGACGAACTGCCCTATCGGCCGGGTCCAGCCCGGCGGCAGCGTCACCCACAGCAGGCCAAGCCCGGCAAGCGCCAGGAGGGTCAGCAGGATGCGCGCGCCGGTCACGCCGCCCACGCTGGACGCAAACAGGCCGATGGCCCAGCCGACGACGCCGCCGCCCGCGCCGGCGCGCGCCGCCTCCAGCGAGCGGCCCGTGTGCGACAGCGCGAGCACGGCCAGGAAGAGCAGCTCCAGCCCGGCGATCGCGGCCCAGCGCACCTGCCAGCCGAAGCGCCGGGCGAAGACGATGAGGACGCCGCCCAGCACCGCGGCCGGGACGATGACCACCGCGCCCCAGCCGAGGGCCACGCGCAACAGGCCCGGCTCGCCGCTCCCGCCCGGCAACAGCAGGAGGAGCGCGAGCAGGCCCAGGCCCGCGATGACCATGCCGAGGGTCTCGTCTCGGGTGGGGCGCATGGTCGGGTCTAGGGCTGCGGTGCGGGGCTGTCGGCCCGCGGCCGGTTCGGGTCGGCCGCGCGGAGCGTCAGCGCGATGCGGCGCTTGGCCCCATCGACGAGCAGGATGCGCGCGCGGACGCGGTCGCCCTCGTGGATGACGTTGCGCGGGTGCATGAAGCTGCCCTCCGACAGCTCGGAGACGTGGATCAGCCCCTCCAGCCCCTCCTCCAGCCGGGCAAACGCGCCGAAGTTTACCACGTTGGTGATGACCCCATCGACGATCTGGCCGACGTAATACCGCTCATCCACGCCGCGCCACGGATCGGGGCGCAGCCGCTTCAGGCTGAGCGCCACCTTCTGCGCCTCGGGCTTGACCTCCAGCACGAGCAGCTCCAGCTTCATGCCGGGCTGGACCACCTCGCCGGGCGAGCTGACGCGGCCCCAGGAGAGCTCCGAGATGTGGATCAGCCCCTCGAAGCCGCCCAGATCCACGAACGCGCCGAACGGGCAGAGGCTGGTCACCGTGCCCTGGCAGCTCTGCCCCGGCTGCAAGCTGACCAGCAGGCTCTCGGCCTCGTCCTGGGGCCGCGCCAGCCGTTCCGAGAGGATCAGACGGCAGCGATCCCGGTCGATTTCCGCCACGCGCACGGTCAGTTGGTCGCCGATGCGCGCGGCCAGGGCCGTCGCGCGCTGCTCCATGGACTGGCCGAGGATGGGCGTCAGCAGGTGCGACGCGGGGATGAAGCCCTGCAACAGCCCGAAGTCCGCGAGCAGGCCGCCCCGATTGAACCCGGAGATCTTTACGTCGGTCGTCTCTCCGCTTGCCAGCAGCTCCTCAGCCCGCTGCCAATCCGTCTCGCTGTCCGCGCCGGCGACGCCCGGCCAGCGGCGCAGGCCGTTGCTCGCGGCCAGGCCCGCCGGCCCGATCAGGTCGTCCGGATCGCCGGCCGGGGGCAGATCGACCTCCTCCTCCACCTCGCGCAACAATGCCGCCCAAAAACCGTCGTCCATACTTGGCTCCTCCAGATGCCTCGTTACGATGATGCCCGAATCATATTGCATAAGAACCTATCCGAAAATTGCTCTGGCCGGTCTCCGACCGAGCCAGGGGCACGGTCAGAGACCGGCCCCAGCGGGTTTTCGGATAGACACTAAGCCCAGTCGCCTCGAAGTTCAGCCGAAAAACGCCGGATCAGGCCCCGGCCTCCGGCCCGTGCCCGTTGACCCCGTTGCTCCCCGGCGCAGCGGGCGCCTCCGCATCCAGCGCCTGCTCCATCTCCGCCAGCGTCTTTGCGATGGCGGTCACGGCCACGCGCTGCTTGCGGTACAGATCCGACTCGCTGAGGGCCAGACGTCGCGCAATATCCAGCACGCGCAGCCCCTGCACGAAACGCATGTCCAGGATATTGTACACCAACCATTCGGAAGATGTGAGTTTGCGTTCGCCGGCCGGCCGCTGGCGCTCGATGGCCTCCTGCAAGGTCGCGCGCAGCGCGCGGGTCAGGTTGTCGTCGTTCGCCTTCAGGCGCTGGCGCACGATCTTGAGATCCAGCAACGGGCTTTCGGTCAGCTTCGGCCCGCCCCAATAATGGCTCAGCGCGTCCTTGACCCACTGCTGCCAGGTGTGCTGGAAGGACGCCTGCGCTATGTCGGAGGGCGGCGCGGCCCCGGCCGCGGGCGGCGCAGGCAGCGGCGGCGCATAGCGCACCGCGCCGCGCCACTCCTGGATGCGCTCCAGATCGGGCAGGATGCTCTGTAGCGTGGCGAAGACGCCCTCCTGCACGTGGCGGTCGGCCACCGCCGCGGCCGCGCGCACGAGCATCAGCTCGACCTCGACGCTCTCCTCCTCCACCATCTCGACCGTGGGCGTGCGCGCGGCGACCGCCAGCAGCCCCAGCATCTTCTCGCCGTCCTGGCTGCGCAGCGGCGCAAACCAGTAGTCCGCGGCCGGCCGGAACGCGGGCATCTGGCCCGGCTCGTCCGGCGGCTCGTTGGCGAAGCGCGCCCAGATCTCCTGGGTGGCCCGGCGCTTTGCGCACTGCTGCGCGAACTCCGCGTCGCCGACCGACGCCTCGACGTGCAGCCCCGCGTCGGTCTGCACGAGCACGAACCCGTCGCGCACGCGCAGCAGCTCGCACAGGCTGATCAGCAGGTTGACGAGAAACTGTCGCAGGTCGCTGGTCGTCAGCAGGCGGCGGTCGAGCGTCTGGATCCAGGCGATCTCCTCGCGGTCCTCGGGGTAGAGCAGCCGGTCGATCCACGGCTTCGCCGCGTTGACGGCCAGTTGCCCCAGGACGATGACGCCCACCACCGCGAAGATCAGCGCGGTGTCGCGCGGCAGCCCCAGGATCAGCTCGACGCGCGGGATGACGAGCATGACGACGATGACCACGATGCCGACCAGCGGCCCGCGCAGCAGGTAGTGGATCAGGTCGTGCTTGATGATCCGGTCGGACGAGAGCACGCCCAGATAGGTGACGGCGTAGGCCATGACGACGAGCATCGTGCCGACCGCCAGGTTGGCCGCCATGTTGAGCAGCAGGATCGTGCCGGGGCTCAGCCGGCCGATCAGCCCGGAGGTCAGCAGGTAGGGGAAGACGCCCAGCCCCGGCGCGGCAAACGAGCCGATCAGATAGGCCATGCGGCGGCGCGAGGCCGGCGTCAGGCAGCGGTTGCGCGCCCGGATGACGTTCCACGCGCCGTAGGTCACGGTGCTGAAGAAGTAGACGACGAACAGCGGGAAGAGCGGCCCCGCGCGCAGGTGCGTGACCGGCGGGCTGAAGTCGCCGTTGAAGACCAGGGTGTCCGTGAACAGCGCGAGATAGACCAGGATCAGGCTGCACACATAGCTGGCCGCCACCAGCAGGCGGCGGCGGGCCGAGAAGTGGCGCGTCGTGCGCAGCACCGCGTCGGAGAAGTGCTGATAGCCGGCCGGGGCCAGCGCGATGCCGATCCACTGGACGCGCAGCCAGACCAGCACGGCCGGGAAGGATTCCACGCGGGGGATGATGATGTCTGCGCCGGACACGATCAGCACGCAGACGAGGAGGACGCTGAACGTCCGGATGACCTCGCTGCGATAGTTGCGGGTGACGGTGTAGCCGAGCAGCGCAAAGGCCGTGATGACGATCGCGGAAGAGAATATGAGGTTGCCAAATGACAGGATCACGGGCCACGTCAGGCCCGCCGGCTCAATCATAGTTCATAACCCGCGCGCGAAATACAGCCCGATATCCCGGTTTCGGTAGAAGCGCTCGTTATAGCCGCAGAACCGGAAGCCCTGTCTGGTCAGGAACTGGATGGCCGGATAGTTCTTGCTCTGCACCACGGTCATCATATGGGTCAGTCCATGCTGGCGGCCGTGCTGGATGCCGCGCGCCAGCAGCGCCGCGCCCAGGCCCTGGCGTCGGTAGGCGGGCGCGACCACCAGATGGTGCAGCCAGGCGATGCCCTGATCCGGCTGCGTCTCCTGGTCGAGATAGGCCCGCACGTCGCCCACCTCGGCGGCCACCAGGATGAGGTCGCCGCGCTGCTGATGAGCCAGCAGCGCCTCGCTCCAGCCCGGATACTGGACGCGCATGGCGCGCGGCAGGCGGATGGTTTGGAAGCGCGTGACCACCTGATCCGTGTCCTGCTGCTGTGTCACCTGCCAGACATAATCCGTCTCGTAGGAGCCATCGAGGGCAAGGCACGCGGCAAGATCTCGCAAGTCGGCCCGATAGATGTGCATAAGCGTTTGACTGTTCCGCGGCTGATTGTCTGGATTTTAGCATCTCCGCACGGGTTTGGCAAGCACGTCGGGCTGCGCCCCAGGGCGAGGTCATGTTGCAATCGGGCCTTCCACCTGGCAGTTGAAACTGCGGCTACCTCTACGAAACCGGCCTACGCCGGTTAGTTTCCAGTCTGCG
>MWBF01000216.1 GCA_002068935.1 Chloroflexi bacterium ADurb.Bin325 | reverse complement strand
AGGACCCCACCGCCGCGGACCTGGCGCTGACCGCGGCCGACGTGCGCCTGCGCTTCGTCGGCAACTCCTTCGGCTATGGCCCCGCGACCCTGGAATGGCGCAGCCGCGACGGCTGGCGCGTCGCGGGCCGGACGCGCAGCCTCGGCGCGCTCATCTATCTCGATGCAGAGGGCGCGGAGCGACAGGCCGCGTTCTTTGCGCCGGAGCTGGCGGCTGACCCCGCGGGCGGCTGGCTGGAGGCGGATGCTCGGCACACGGACGGCGACCTGACGTGGCGGCTCAGGGCGCGCTTTGCGCGCAGCGACGCCGGGCCGTGGCTCACCGCGGCGTACACGCTGACCGCGAGCCAGCCCGCGCAGCTCCTCGCGTGGATCGGCCCGGAGCTATACGTGGGCGAGGGCCAGGCCGGCTATCGCCGCGACAGCGCGCTTTTCCCCGGCCTGGAGTTCCTGGTCGGCGACGAGACAAGCTCCGGCGCGGACTACGTGGACGCGTCCGTCGCGGCGCGCTACGTCCCGCACCCGAACAAGATCACGATCCCCCTGATGGCGGTCGGCGGCGACGGCGGCGTCGCGGGCCTGATGTGGGATCCGTTGCAGGCCTGGGACGCCGCGGGGCATGACCGGCCCGCGGCGCTCTTTGCGTCGCCGAACCGCTGGGAGGGGCAGGCGAACCACCTGATGCGGCTGTTTGCGCCGGGCATGACCGCGGGCCTGGCGGAGAACGCGGATCGGCTCGACCGGCCGTATGCGCTCGCGGCGGATGCGCCATTGCATCTGAGCGCGCGCCTGTTTGCCGCGGCCGCCCCGGACATGCTCGCGGCGCTGGACATCTGGACTGCGGCCAACCCGCTGCCCGCGGTGCAGCCGCGGCCCCGCTCGGATGCGGATTCGCTGCGGCTCGCGCTGGAGAACTACACGACCGTCACCTGGGTCCCCGCCGCGCGCGGCTGGCGCTATGCGCTGCACGACCCCTGGGGGCCGGGCAGCAACCCGGCCATCGCGCTGCACCTGTGGCTGAGCACGCTGGCCGGGCCGCAGGCCGAGACGACGAACTGGCGCGACATGGCCCTCTCCAGCGCGGACAGCCCGCCCGTCGGCGGCCAACCGAACCCCTGGTTCTATCGCCCGCTGTGGCTGCTTCACACGGGCGGCCATGCGGCCCAGATGCAGCAGGCGCTCCGGGCCGCGCTCGACATCGCCGCGCGGCAGCAGCCCGACGGCTCCTGGCCCTACACGCCCAATCCCGCGGCCCAGCGCGCGTTCGGCAGGGAGGGCGACTCCTCGAACGGGTGGGCGGCGACCTCCGCGCTGCCCGTCCTCTACATGGCCCGGCTGACCGGCCATCCCGCGCTCGTCGCGGCGGGCGAACGCGCGCTGGCCTATCTGGAGGCGTCGCCCCTGCGCCCCGAAGGCGCGCAGACGTGGGAGCTGTCGCTGCACGTGCCCGACCTGCTGGCCTCCGCGTGGGTCGTGCAGTCGTTTGTGGAGGGCTACCGGCTGACCGGCGAGCCGCGCTATCTGGCCCTGGCGGAGCGGTGGGCGCTGGCCGGCCTGCCGTTCGTCTATCTTTGGAACGCGGCCGATCGGCCCATCATGCGCTACACGACCGTGCCGGTCTACGGCGCATCGAACTACATCTATCCCTGGTTCGGCCGCCCGGTGCAGTGGAACGGGCTGGACTACGCCTACGGGCTGCACGCGCTCGCGGCGGAGCTTGAGGCCGCGGGCCGGCCCGCGCAGCTCGACTGGCGGCAGGTGGCCGAGGGCATCGCTGTCGCGACCGCGCAGATGCAGCCGGAGTCCGGCCCCTATCTCGGCATGTACCCGGACGCGTGGGACGTGGTCACGGGCGCGGAGGCCTACACCTGGTGGCTGACGCCGACCTATCTGGCCCACAACCTGTTGCTGCTCGCGGGCGAGCCGGGCGCGGAGGTTCATACGGCGATGGTGAACATGGGCGGCGAGCGCATCTACATCGACGCGCCGGGCGAGATCCTGAGCGCAGCGGGCGGCGTGGATCGCGTTACGGTCCGCGTGCGCTATCCCGCGGGCCAGTCGGCCGCGCTCCTCTTTGCGCCGCTACCCTCCGCGGCCGTCCGTGTTATAGTAGATGGCCGGGCGGTCGAGCCGGCGGCCGCGGAGGACTCGACCGACGCCGCCAGCATTGCCGCGGCCGCGACCGCGGCGTCCTGGACCTATGCGGACGGCCTGCTGATGGTGCGCGTCCCGTTCGGGCCGTCCGGCGAGGCGGAAGTGGTGGTCGCCCGCGAATAAGAGCTTATCCGGGAGTTGTTCTGGCTTGCCCCTGTCCATCTCTCCCGATCCGCAGATCAGGAGAGGGACGGGGGGTGAGGCCAACCCTGAATCATGTTCATATACAGGAGGTCTCCCTTGACCGACGCCTCTTTGAATGACATCCTGTTTGCCAGCGCGCGCGCCTCGGTCGCGTTTGCGCGGCGCTGCCTCGAGCCCGCGGCGACCGGGCTGCGCGCACAGTCCAGCTTCGTGACGCCGGACGGCGAGGCCATGCACTGGCACGACTTCGGCGACCTGGAAGGCCCCGGCTGGGCCGCAAACGCGGTGGGCGGCGCGACGCTGCTCTACCGCTGGGCGCGCTACATGGGCGACGCGCAGCTCGCGGACGAGGCGGCCGGCCTCCTGGCGCACGTCCTGCACGACGGCTTCGTGGACGAGGCGAGCGGCTTCATCCGCCCCTACTACGACCTGGCCGCGGGCCGCTTCTGCCTCAACTATGACCACGGCGACGCCTGGCTATGTCCCGGCTCGCTGGCGAAGATCGGCGTCCAGTTGCTGGAGCTGGCGGATCTGCTGTCCGCCGGGCAGGCGGATGGAGGCCCGGCCGAGAAGCGCTGGGGCCGGTCTCTGACCGTACCCCCTGGCTCGGTAGGCTGTGGCTCGGTCGGAGACCGGCCACAGCACGACCGGCCAGAGCGGGCGTCCATTGGGCAGGCGGATGGACTGGCCGCAGCCGCGGCCGTGGCCGCCGTGCGGCTGGCGGGCTGGCTCAGGGCGCACGTCCCGCTCCTGCCGAACGGGTGGGTCCCCCGGCGCATCACGTCCGCGGGCGAGCCGTACCCGCTGACGCCCCATGCCGCGCCCGACCCCATCTACGATCACAGCGCGGACGGCCTCTATCTGCTCCAACTGTACGCCGAACTGACCGGCCGCGGGCTGGCGGACTGGCGGGTCGAGGCGACGGGCCTGGGCGATGCGTTCGTGGCCGCGGGCGGCTTCTGGGGCAGCATCAACCACGACACCTACGACGACCACGAGGATGTTGCCTACGCCTCGGCCTTCCGCATCCTGCGTCGCGCGGCGGAGGTATGCGACCGGCCTGCGTGGCGCGACTTTGCATACGATGTCGCGCTGCCGGGGCTTGACCGGTTCGTCATGCACGAGGATCGCAACGGCGTGCCGACGAAGGGCCTGCTGTGGATGGAGGCCACCTGGGACACCTCCTATCTGTGGGAGAACGCGGAGGCCGCGCACGCCTGGCTGGAGGCGGGCCGCGAGACCGGCGATCCCGCGCTGACGGCCCGCGGGCTGACGGTGCTCGAGGCCATCGCGCGGCACCATCACGGACCATACGGCTTCCTGACCGAGGGCGTGGACTGGAACAACCACGTCACCCGCCGCCATCACGTGGACGGCGTCCTCTACGGCGACATCAACTACACCGAGCCGCTGCTGAACCACCTGCACTTCGTCGGGCCGACCCTCTTTTATCTCGAACAGATCGGGTATCGTCCGCCCGCGGCGCTCGACGACGCCGCGGCCATCGCGCTGGCGCTCGACTTTGGCCGGGCCGCGCGGCCGCTGCCCGGCGCGGAGGGCGCGCGCTACTTCGTCCGCCTGTATCATCCGGCCATCGCGACCGACGCCCGCGTCGACGAGGCGCTGCGCTTCGTGCAGGCGGTCAAGGCGGACGGCGTGCTGCTCTTCGAGGCCAGCTACGACATGGATCCCGCGCTGCTGACGCTCGACCAGTTGCGGCTGCGCTTTGCGCGGCTCAAGGAGGTCGCGCCCCGGTTCCGCGCGGCCGTGCCCGAGGTTCACATCAACGTGATGATCACCGTCGGCCACGTGGACGCCGGCTCCGCGCGGCCGGAGCGGTTCGCGTTCCAGTTCCAGGTGAACGAACACGGCGACGTCTCCCGCTCGACCGCCTGCCCGCTGGATCCGGCCTTCCTCGACTATGCGGCCGAGATGTACCGGCTGGCCGCGGAGTGCGGCGCGGACGCGGTGTGGGTAGACGACGACGTGCGCTTCGTGCTGCACGACGTCCCGGGGATGACCTGCTTCTGCCCGCATCACCTGGCCGCGCTGGAGCGGGCCACGGGCCGCGCATGGACGCGCGCGGAGGTGGTCGCCGCGCTGCGCGACGAGGCGACTGCCGCCGCGGCGCAGCCCGTGACCGCGGGCGCGGCCGTCGCGGATCTGACCGTCGTCGGCGCAAGGGATGCCGGGCCCGCGGTGCGCCGCGCCTGGTTCGACGTGCAGGAGGAGGCGATGCTCGGCCTCGCGCGGACGATCGAGGCCGCGGTGCATGGCGTCGATCCGGCCATCCGCATCGGCCTGATGACCATCGGCACATCCTTTCACGCCGCGGAGGGCCGCCGGACGGACAGACTGCTGCGCACGCTGGCCGGGGGCGCGCGGCCGCTGATCCGCCCCGGCTCCGGCTATTACAGCGATTGGACGCCCGCGGGCGTGCTGGACAAGAGCGAGGACGCCGCGCGACAGGCCGCGTATCTGGGCGCGGATGCGCAGGTCGTCGCGGAGGTCGAGAACCACCCGTACACGCCCTACGGCAAGTCGGAGCGCATCCTGGCGCTGGAGCTGGCGCTGGACGTGCTGGCCGGCATGCCCGACCTCAGCCTGAACGTGCTGACGAGCATGGGCGGGACCGGCCCGCTGGAGCCGGAGGGCAGCCGGCTGGCCGCGTGCCTCGCTGAGCAGCGGCCGTTCCTCGATGCACTGGCGCGTGAATGGGCCGGCCGCCAGCGTCGCGGGGTCGGCATCCTCGACAGCGAGGATTATGCGCGGCACACGGCGCTAGCCGGCCGGCCGTTGCTGGCGTGGATCGAGCCGCGGCCGTGGGAGCAGATGCTCGCGCGCAGCGGGTTTCCGATCGGCCGGCCCGACCAGGGCCCGCACTGGCTGGCCGGCGAGGCGGTGCGCGCCTGGTCGGGCTACGACATCGGGATGGCGCTGCCGGAGGGGTTGATCCTGGATCCCGCGGCCGCGCGGGCGCTCATCGAGATGGGCTGGGGCGAGCGGCTGGGCCTGCGCGATGTGCGGCCGGTCGGCGACGGCGTCAACGAGCTGATCGTCGCGGGGCTGTCCGCCGCGTCCGAGCGCCACGTGGGCCAGATCCTGCCCACCTACAACCATGTGCGCCGCGAGCAGCTCTATACCTTCGACGTGGAGGCGGCGGGCAGCGTTGTGCTCTCGCGCTGGCTCGACGTGGACGGCAGGGATCGCGGCCCCGCGGCCATCGCGCTGGAGCGGCCGTCGGTCAACCCGCGGATGCCCGCGGCGTTCCGCATCGCGCTGCTGCCGTATGCGCTGGCCGCGCCGACGCCCGCGCTGCTGAACATCGCGCACCGCGAGCAGTGGGCCGCGCTCATCGAGTGGACGAGCGGGCGCAGCCTGCCCTGCCGGGCCGTGCGCGGGGCCAACCTCTACCCGCTGGCCTTCCGGCGGACGGGCGACGGCAGCTGGCTGCTGGCGCTCGCCAACCTTTCCGCGGACGACGTGATGGACGCCTGGCTCGATGTCGGTGGCATCCTGGACGCCGCGCCGGGCCGCGCATGGCGCGCCGCGCGGCTGGACTCGCAGGGAGCGTGGCGGCCCGCGGCCGGCCCTGCCGGGCGCATCCTGCGGGCGGACGCGGCGGCCTTTGCGCTGGCCGTCTATCGGTTGGAGGTGCAGTCATGAACAGTCGAGAGCGCTTTGCGGCCGCGATGGCGGGCAGGGGCCGAAGGGACGGAAGCCCGGTTTCTGGCGATGCGGCTTCTCTCGCTCCACGCGCAGCTGACCGAGGTCTTGCGGGCCTGGGCGCCGGAGGCGGCGGCGGTGGAGCATACGTTCGTCAACAAGGACGCGGTGGCGACGCTGAAGCTGGGGCAGGCGCGGGGGATTGCGCTCTTGGTTCCGGCGCAGTTCGGGTTGGCGGTCGGGGAATATGCGCCGAATGCGGTGAAGAAGACGGTGGTCGGCGTGGGGCACGCGGCAAAGGTGCAGGTCGACCACATGGTCA
>MWBF01000215.1 GCA_002068935.1 Chloroflexi bacterium ADurb.Bin325 | reverse complement strand
GAGACGCCCGGCGCGCGCCAAAAAGTCGATGCAGTACTCGCCGTAATCGCCGCGCAGGGTCAGGCGGTCGAACACCGCGCGGCGCGCCATGATGAACCCGCTCGTGTAATCGCGCACCCCGCGGCCCAACAGCAGCGCGGCGGCCAGGTTGATCGTCACCGAGAAGCCGCGCGCCAGGAGGCTGTGGCCCACGTCGCGGCCGCCGGGCACGTAGCGCGAGCCGACCGCGATATCCGCGCCCGCGTCCAGCCGCGCCAGCAGCTCCGGGATGACCTCCGCGGGCATCGCCAGATCCACATCCATCCAGGATACGGCGTCCGTGCGCGCGGCCCGGATGCCCGCCCAGATCGCCGAAGTCAGCCCGCGCTCGGTCTTGCGGTGCAGCAGGCGGACGCGCGGGTCGGCCGCGGCGATGTCCGCGACCACCTGCCACGTGCCGTCGGGCGAGTCGTCGTCCACGACCAGGATCTCGACCGGCGTGCGCACATGGCGCAGGATGTCCGCGATGAGCGCGGGCGCGTTCTCGCGCTCGTTATACGTCGGCAGGACGACGGTCAGGGTGAGAGAAGTGTGCGACATCGGTCATTCCGTCCGCTGCGCCAGGCACAGCAGCGATAGGCCGCACGGCAGGTCGCGCCGCGCCAGCCAGCGCGCCTCCAGGCCGAGCACGGCCAGCAGGAGGCGGTTGAGCGGGCCGGGCAGGGGCCGCATGTCGTCCGAGCCAAGCCCGGTGGCGCGGCCCAGTAGCCGCGCCGCAACCGCAGGGAGAAAGAGCAGCGCGTTGGCATAGCTCAGCCGGCGGATGCTGAATCCGGCCCCCTGCACCAACGCCGTCAGCTCGCCGCGGCGGAAGCGCCGCGCGCCGCCCCAGAAGAGATCGTGCGGCCCGTACAGCCAGGGGTGCGCGGGCACGCGGACGACCAGGCCGCCCCCGGCCCGCAACACGCGCCGCGCCTCGCCGAGCGCCCGCGCGGGGACGACCGAGCCCTGCTCCAACACGTCCAGGGCCAGCACCCAATCGAACTGGCCGTCGGCGAAGGGCAGCCGGCCGGCGTCCGCGCGCACCAGCCGGACGCCCCAGGCGTCCGCCGACAGCTCGGCCAGCTCCTGTCCGGGGCCGCAGCCGATGTCCAGCACGCGGCCCCGCAGCCGGCCGGCAAAGGCCCGCGTGTTGGCGCGCATCCCCGCATGCCACCAGTGCGTCGGGCTGCGGGCCAGCAACAGATCCCGGAAGTCATCGCTCAATGCGCAGCGTCCCGATGACGACGTGATCCTGCCCGTCCGCCGTCGTCCCGCGCTGGCCGCCCCGGGCCGGGTCATACACGCCGACCTCGATCCGATACTCGCCGGGCGGCGCATCCGCCGGGAGCTGCCACTGGTACTCGTCCAGCACCAGATCGCCCGCGGCCCAGGTCGTCATCCCTGCGCTGCCCTGGCCGGGCCGCGCATCCTGTCCGGCCCACACGATGCCGCCGTCCGCCCTGGTCGGGCCGAGCAGGTGCGTGAAGACGGTCCAATCCGTCTCGATGGCCGCGTCCGCGCGCCACCAGAGCTGCAAGTACACGATCTCGCCGGGCCGATAGCTCGCCCGGTCGATATCATAGCCCAACAGTGCAAATCCGGGCCAATGCGCAGCGTCGGCGTCCACGGGGTTGCGCGGGCCGCGCGCGAGCGGCTGCCCGCGCGCTACGCGGTATGCGCGAGCGTACACCTGGCCCGTGCGGTCGAGGAACCGGCGCACCTCGCGGCGGTCGGGGTACAGCTCATCCAACAGCCGCCAGCCGCGGAAGTCCTCGTACTCGATGATGATGTAGGTCGCATCGGCCTGTTCCGAAGCGACGAACGCGTGCCGGCCGTCGAAGTGGCGCACGGGCCGGCCCGCGCGCCAGGCGAAGGCGAGCGTCATATCGCTGGCCGGGCGGGGGCTTACATACACGCGCTCCTCCGCCGGCAGGCCGAGCACGTACTGGCCGATCTCCCACAGCCCCTGGTCGTAGGCGTAGTAGAGGACGGGGCTGCGGCCCCACGTGCCCAGGTAGGCCGTCGCGCTGTAGACCAGGCTGCCCACGACGATGACGCCGACGACCACCGCCCGGCCCACGTAGCGCAGCCGATCCATGTCGGCCGCGATCTGCTCCGCGGATGCGCCGCTCCGCTGGAGCAGCGGGGGGACGGCCGCGGGCGCGGTCGCGGGGTGGCTGTCTGCGCGGCCCAGGATGACGGCCAGGCCAAGCCCGGACGCCAGCGCGACCAGCGGCGCCAGCCCCAGGCCGCGGCGGAAGTGCGGCGCGTAGTCGCTGAACACCGTGGGCACGAGCATCACAGCAAAGGCCAGCCACCACAGCGCGGCGGTCAGCCGCCGGCCGCGCCACGCCAGCCACACGACGCCGATCATGAACGGGATGCTCATCAGCACGTCGAGGACCGGCAGGCCCGGCAGGTTGCTGCGGGGATCGGCGTCGCCGCGCACGCTGAACATGCCGAGCGCCGCGACGAGGTTGTGCAGGGGGCCGGCCGCGTCCTCCGCGCCGGGCGTCACCGCGATCTGGCTGCTGCGCAGGAGCAGTTGGTCGGGGTGCCGGGCGAAGTTGACGGCCAGCGGCGCAAAGACGAGCAGCGCAATCGCGCCGGCCAGGAGCAGGCCGCCGAGGACGGCTCCGAACGCGCCGGCCGGAGGGGGCGCGGGCCGCGCTTCGCTGCTCTGAAAATGGCCGCCCCTTCGACTCCGAGCCGCATCCTTCGACTGCGCTTCGCTCCGCTCAGGATGCCTTCGCAAGTTTCCCATAAACGAGACGGAGCATCCTGAGCGGGTTGTACGCCTCGACGTGGCTGACGACGAAAGGCCGGTCGAAGGAGCGGACGTGAGGGCCGCATCCTTCGGCTGCGCTTCGCTCCGCTCAGGATGCCTTCGCAAGTTTCCCATAAACGAGACGAAGCATCCTGAGCGGGTTGTGCGGCTCGACGCGGCTGACGACGAAGGGCCGGTCGAAGGAGCGGACGTGAGGGCCGCATCCTTCGGCTGCGCTTCGCTTCGGGCCGCATCCTTCGGCTGCGTCCGCACTGCGTGCGGACTCCGCTCAGGATGCCTTATGTCGGCGGCGGCGCGCACGAGCGCGGCCACGCCCAGCAGTGCAGCCAGCGCCGGCAGCAGCCGCCCCGCGGGGTAGGTGTAGGGGCCGAGGCCCGCGGCCAGCCCGAAGCAGGCCCACGCCCACCGGCTGCCCGTGCGCAGGCCGCGGGCAAAGGCCCACAGCAGCAGGACGAGGAACAGCGGAACGAGGATCGGCTCGATGGCCATGCGGCTGAAGGTGATGTGCCAGCGCTGGATCGCCAGCGCCAGCGCCGCAAACAGCGGCAGCGCGGGCGGCAGCCTGCGATCCAATTGCACCCACTCGCGCGCCAGCAGATAGAGCGCGGGCACGGTGACGATCCCGACGGCCGCGCCGACCCCACGCATGACCACCGGCGCGGCGCCGAACAGCCGGAACGCGATGGCCGCCAGATAGATGAACATCGGCTCGACGCCGAAGTTGCCGGCGAAGAAGATGGGGTGATAGCCGGGCTGCGTCAGGACCCGCCAGGCTTCCAGCGCCTCGTACGCCTCGTCGTAGTGGAAGCCGGGCGGGATCGTGTCGAGCTGCCAGCAGCGCAGGAACGCCGCAAGCGCCGTGACCAGGGCCAGCGCGGCGGGCGCAGACCAGCGCGGCAGGGGCCGCGAGCGAGAGTCAGGCATGGGCCGCGGGCTACTGCGTCCGTCCGAACGGCTGGCCGCTGGCGATGCGCGCGGCCAGCGCCTGGGCCACCTCTTCGACCGTGCCCGCGATGCGCTGCACGGGCGTGCCGTCCGCGGCCAGCCCGGCCGCGGTCTCCTCGCTGACCGCATCCGCGGCCGCGAGGATCGTCACCATGCCCGCGGCCGCGGCCTCCTCCGCGCTGAACCCGAAGGAGGGCCGGAAGGCCAGGATGTACTCCTGGGCCAGCACGAGGTTGGCCTGCGTCGCCGGCCGGTCAGCCGGGCCCAGCAGCAGGTAATGGCCGAGCAGCTTGCCCGCGGCCGGCGCAAACAGCTCCACCGCGATGCTGTTCCGGCCGTCCAACGCCAGCAGCTCCGAGGCGACGTCCGCGCCCTCCAGCGCGACCCGATACGCGCCCGCGGACAGACCCTCGAAGCGGAAGGTCTCGTCCGCCCCGACGGCCTGGGACGCCACGGCCGCCTCATCGCGCACCAGGGTCACGGTGCGGCCGCGGCCGTTGTGTACGCGGCCGTGGATGACGCTCTCGGCCAGGACGACGGTCAGCTCGAGCTGAACCCGGTTGCGGCCGTCGAGATGGATCGGCTCGGAGCGCAGCCCCGCGTCCACCACCTCGACCACGTAGTCGCCCGCGACCAGCTCCGCAAAGCGGAAGGCCTCGTCCGCGCCGACGACCTGCTCGGCCATGCGGCGCTCGCCCTCCAGCAGCCGCGCCGTGCGCCCCGCGCCGTTGTGGATCACGCCGTAGATGATGCTGTCGCGGTAGACGGTCAGCGGCGCCTGCACCTTGACGAAGGTGATGCTGAACGAATGATGGAACAGGGTGTTGCCCGGCGCTTCGTCGGGATGGCCGGTGTGCAGGCCGGTCACGCGATCCGAGGGCAGCTCCAGCCCGGGCAGGCCCCGCGCCTCGGCCGCGCACACCTGCCACTTCCACATCGGGAAGTTCGTGCCCGGCTCGTTGGGCGGCTTATCGACGGTCACGATCTGCTCGCCGCCGTCCCACGTCACGCGGGCGCGCGCGCCGTAGACGCGGCCGCCGTTCGGGTTCGTGCCGGCGCCGATGGCGGGGTCGAGGATGTCCAGGTAGATGTGATGGTTGCCGCCGTTCTCCTCCGGCGTGAGATGATGGACGCGCACGGCCTGCCAGTACCAGCCGCCCGGCGCGACCGTGGCCGCCTTGATCTCGACGCCGTACGCCTGCGCATCATTGATGACCTCGCGGGGGGCGGACGACACGGCAGCCCGTTCAGGCTGCGGTGTGCTCAGGCTGCGCCGACCGAAAAATCGCCCGATGCGTGCGGGAAGGCTCATGGATTCACCCCCTCGAAAAGCTGGGCCAGGCCCGCCGCGACCGCGTACCCGTCGCCCGACAGACGGCTCACCTGGCATCCCGCGGCCCGAAGCGATGCTTCGACCTCCGCGGGCACTTGGTCGCCCACGATGGTGACGCGGCCGGCGTTGGCCGCATCGGTGGCGCTGTAGCCGACGCTGACGCCCGCCTGCGCGGCGTGTTGCGCGGCCAGCGCCAGCAGCATCCGCGCCTCGGCGTGGCCCGCGGCGGCCGCCTCCGGCGGCTGGGCCAGCAACAGATAGTGGCCGAGCGGCCTGGCCGGCGCGGGGGGCAACACGATATCGCGCGTCACCAGCGCATCCTCGTCGAGCACGATGTTCCTGACCAGCGGCTCGCCCTCCTCGGCCAGCGCCAGCTCATAGACCCCGCCGGGCAGCTCCGCAAAACGAAACGCGCCGGTCAGGTCGGTCTGCACGCGGGCGATCTCCTGGCCGTCGGACAGGAGGCGCACCCAGACGCCGGAGACGGGCGCGCCCGCGGCGTCCAGCACATGGCCCTGCACGATCCCGCGCGGGCCGGGCAGCGGCCAGAGCACGTCCGCCACCTCCTGGCGCTCGCCGTCGAGCTCGAACGCGGCCACCTGGCCCAGCCCCACGGCCTCCAGCACATAGCTGCCGGCCGGCAGCCTGACGAACCGGTAGAGGCCGGCCGCGTCCGTGCGGACCTGGGCGACCAGGATGCCGTCGCGGCGGAGGGACATCAGCACGTCCGCCTGGGGGCGGCCCGCGCCGTCGGCCACGCGGCCGCGCACGACGCTGCGCTGGCCCTGGCTCAGGTCGAGCGCGGCCAGCTTCAGCTCGTTCTCGCCGCTCAACGCCAGATCGGGCAGCGTCAGCCCGCCGATCTCCAGCCGATAGCTGCCCGCGGGGAGGTTGTCGATGGCGAAGTTGCCGTCAGGGTCGAGCGGCGCCTGCCGCGTCCAGCCCCAGGGCGCCGGCGCGTGCAGCACGGCCGTCAGCCCATCGGGCGCGGGCTGGTCGGCGTCGACGACGTGGCCCGACAGGCGGCTGCGCATGGGGAAGAGCAGCTTGAACAGCGCGCCCGGCTCCAGCTCGATCCGGTCGGCGATCTCCCCGATATCGGCCAGCGCCAGGCGATAGGCGCCCGCCGGCAGGTTGGGGAAGGCGAAGCTGCCGTCGGCGGCCAGCCGCGCCGTGCGCGCCGCGCCGTCCGCGGCGG
>MWBF01000214.1 GCA_002068935.1 Chloroflexi bacterium ADurb.Bin325 | reverse complement strand
GCTCCAAACGGCCTCTATGGCGCGGCAGGCGGCGCGGGATACCCGCCGCCGTCGCCCTTCGCCTTGATCGCGTCGGCCCGCGCCCTATAGCTGGGCGCGCCGTCGCCGTATGCGCGGCTCTCCTTGCCCGGCGCATAGCTGGTCGCGTAGCTTTCGTGCATCTTGTCCGGGACCTGGTTCACGAGCGCCGTCGCGCCGGCGGCATCCGTCGCGGTCTGCGATTTCAGCCAGTTCTGCGCAAACTCGAAGGCGGGCTGGCCGTAGGTATACGCTCGCTCGTTTGCATGAAAACGCTCATGTCGCTCCGTCAGATCCTGCGCCCAGAACTGCGTTCGCGGCGGGCGGCCGTTGTCGGAGGACATGTTGGGGGTCAGGTCTGACGCGACCGTGGCATAGTTGGCGCTCGTGATGGCCGCGGCGTTTTCGTTCGGGATGTCCGTTCGGCCCCGCGACTGCACGGCCCAGGTGATCGTATTGTTGACTGTTGCAGTCACGTTGAATGCACTGGCTGTCGTGTCATGGGCGATCGCGATGTTGGCGACGGCCGGCCGCGTCCTGGTAACGCCGAAGGCCGACGCGCGGGGCGCGGCGCCGCCCCGGCTGATGCTCGGAGTATAGGTCAGCGTCGGCGCGACGCTGTCGCTCTCCTCCTCCATGACGGCGCCGACCTCTCGCGTCACCACAGGCTGCTCCTCGCCCTCCTCGCTCGAATCGAAATCGGCCCACGGCGGCCGCGCCCCGCTTCCCGGCGTGGCCGAGCGCGGCGTATCCGCCCGGCGGATGCGGGCCGAGAGGCGATATTGCTGTTCGATGGTATGGGTTTCGCCCGCGGGCTGCGCCTGGGCAGGCTGCGCCGCAGGGGGGAACACCGAGATGCGGCTGATATCGTGGCCCGCGGCGTATGGCGCTGCGGCCGCGCGATATCGTTGCGCGACGAAGGATGCAGACGGCAGCCGGGCAGGCCCGACGCTTGCTGAGCCGGGCCAGGCTGATCTCTCGGCAAAGGTGCGCATGGCGCCTCCTCGCTCCGGGCTGCGTGGCTGGCAGCCGCTGGCAAGACGGCCTTCCCATCTCGCCACCGCGCTTTTCGCAGTTCGCCGACGAGCTATGGTCGATTATACCATGAAAATCGCCTGCCGTCCTTAAGGCGCAAAATTTTAAATACGCTGGGGCCGGTCTCTGACCGTGCCCCCTGGCTCGGTCGGAGACCGGCCAGAGCAAGTTATCACGCTGGGGCGGTCTCTGACCGTGCCCCTGGCTCGGTCGGAGACCGGCCAGAGCAGGCCACAGGGATGTGGCCCCCCGTTCAGGGCGCTGCGCCGGGCGCGAAAAAAGACGGGGCTTCGGCTGGGCGACCCGGCCGAAGCCCCGGTTCCATCTCCTCGTCAGCCGCGCATCACGCGTACGAGTCGTACAGCGACTGCACCCGCAACGCGGCGCGCGCGTCGTCGAGCGTCCACCCCGCGGGCAGCGGGCAGGTCACGCGGACCGTCTTGCCCGCGGGCACGTCGAAGTAGTTGTCGCTGAACACCACGTCCGCATCGGCCAGCGCCAACTCCACGAAGCGGGCCGTCGAGCTCGCGGCGACGTCGATCGCCAGCGCGCCGTCCTGCGCTTCCACGGTCACGTTCAGCCGCGGGTCGGCCAGCGCCAGATGCTTGTTCGGCGCAAACGTGGCGCACTGTCGCGCCAGCAGCCGCTCGCCCTGCCATAGCTCGGCCCACAGCGCGACCGCGCGGCGGTCGATGTCCGGCTCGGCCAGCTTGCGCGCAAAGTTGAGCTCCGCGATCTTCCGGGCGGAGAGCGCGGGCACGGCCACGTCGTAATGGCCCTTCTCCAGCAGCTCGCCGCCCAGCGTCTCCAACGACCAGCGCACCGTGCCCTGCCAGGCCTCGGTCAGGTCGTTCGTGACGTGCAGGCCCAGGGTCGCGCCCCAGTCCGCCGGGGTCAGCAGCCACGGCTCCCGGATGCCCTCCGCGGGCGCGCCCCCGCGATCCGCGATCGAGAGCAGCACCGGCGCATAGAACTTGCGCGCGGCGTAGTGCAGCGCCTTCCAGCGGCCGAAGTAGTCCAGGCTGCTCCACGACGCGACGGGCCAGCAGTCGTTGAGCTGCCAGATGAGCGTGCCCGCGACGCGCTCCGGGAAGCGCCGCCAGTGCTCGACGCCGTAGCGGATGCCCTCCGCCTGGAGCAGCATGCTCAAATAGACCAGCGCGGGGAAGTCCTTCGGCATGCGGAAGGTGTCGGTCATCTGGCCGATCATCAGGCCGTTGCCGCTGAAGTTGCGCTGATGGTGCTCCATGATGTACGAGGTCATGTTCCAGTCCGCCGGCTCCGCATAGGTCTTGATGGTCGGGAGCGGCGGGAGCGACTGGAAGCCGAACTCGCTCTGGAAGCGCGGGTAGGTCTCGCGGTACGCGGTGAAGGGCTTGCGGCCGTGCCAGACCTCCCAGTAGTGGCTGTCGCCCTGCACCTCGCTGTTCGGATCCTCGAACGGGACATCGGAGGACGGCGAACTGGGCCAGTAGGCCGTGTCCGGGTCCTCCTCCGCGACCCAGGCGCGCAGCGTGTGGTGGAAGAACTGGTCATAGGCTGCCTTGAGGCCCTGTAGCTCCGGCGTGTTCCAGCCCCAGCCCCACCAGCCCCACTCCATCTCGTTGTTGCCGCACCAGAGACAGAGCGACGCGCGGTGGCGGATGCGCCGGATGTTCTCGACGGCCTCCGCGCGGACGTTCTCGACGTACGCGGGCTCATCCAGCGGGTAGATGCTGCACGAGAACATGAACTCCTGCCAGACGAGGATGCCGTACCGGTCGCAGTAGTCGTAGAAGCGCTCCTCCTCGTACAGCCCGCCGCCCCAGACGCGCAGCATGTTCTGGTGCGACTCCGCGGCGGAGCGGATCAGCCCTTCCAGGTACGCATCCGAGATGCGCGTGGGGAAGGAGTCCGCGGGGATCCAGTTGCTGCCCTTGGCGAAGATCGGCACGCCGTTGACCACGAACTGCCACGACTTGCCCCACTCGTCCGGCTCCTGGCGCAGCTCGATGGTGCGCAGGCCGATCCGATACGTCCGGCGCTCCAACGTCGCATCGCCGGCCGACAGCACGACCTCGACATCGTAGAGCGGCTGGTCGCCGTAGCCGTTCGGCCACCAGAGCTGCGGGGCCGCGATCGCGACGCGCAGATTGGCGACCGGCGCGCACGCGGCCGTCGCCTCGCTCACGGAGCCGTCCGGCGCGGTCACGCGCAGCGTCGCGGCCAGCGGGCCGGCGGCCCACTGCTCGGCGGACACCTCGGCCAGCACCTCGACGCGGCCCGCGTCGTGCGCCTGGCGCAGATGCACCTCCGCGATGCGTGCAGTGCTCTGCCCCTCCAGCCGGATATCCTTCCAGACGCCGATGGGCGGCAGCATGGGGCCCCAGTCCCAGCCCCACTGGCAGGGCGCCTTGCGCAGGTGCGGCCCGCCGGGGATCGCCTGCGACACACCCTTCATGGGCCGCGCGGCCTGATGCTCGGACGCAAAGCGGACCGGCGACGCAAACACGATGCGCAGCTCGTTCTCGCCCGCGGCCAACAGCGGCTTGACGTCCCACTCATAGCGGCGGAACATGTTGTCGGTCCGGCCCAGGATCTGCCCGTTGAGGGTCACGGTCGCCAGGGTGTCCAGCCCGTCGCAGACGAGCAGGACCCGGTCATGGGCCAGCAGCGCGGCGTCCGCGCTGAACGACCGGCGATACTCCCAGTCGCTCTCCGCCACCCACTGCACGCGCTTCTCGTTGTCGGCCACAAACGGGTCGGGGATGCGGCCCGCGGCCATCAGGTCGGTATGGACGCCGCCGGGAACCTGTCCCGGGAGCCAGTCGTGCGCCGGGCCGCCCTCGGCGTCGACGCCCCCTGCCTGGCGGAACTGCCAGGCGCCGGTCAAAGATTGTGTGTACACGGATGTTCCCTTCCTTTGCGCATATTGATAATTATGACAAATCCTTATCCGCTTCTGCGATAGCGCTCGACCACCTCGTAGACCGCCGCGAGGTTCTCCTCGGGGGTTTCATAATCCATGTTGATGCAGCACAGGCCGATCTTGTCGAGCGGGCCGGCCGCGCGCAGCAGACCCTCCGCATCCGCCGCGACCTCTTGCGGCGTGGCCTGCAACATGCGGATCGGGCTCAGGCGCAGGTTGAGGAACGTGCTCGGCAGCGCCCGCCGGCACGCGGCCACGTCAGACCCCCAGCCCACATCGGCGAACGCGAGATCCAGCTCTGCATACGCGGGCGCGATCTGGTGCAGGTTCGCGCCGCAGTGGTGGACGCCGAACGGCCGGAGGCGGTCCGCCATGCGCCGCTCGACGGGAAGCTGCATCGCGCGATAGCTGCGCACGGAGATCATCTGCACCGAACAGTTGGCGTGCAGAAAGATGCGCGGGTCGACCCGCTCGACCATGCGGTTGACGGAGATCGAGGGGCTGCCGGTGCGCTCGCGCACGTAGCTGGCGACCTCGACGATCAGCTCCGCGATGACATCGAGGACGCGCTGCACGCGTTCAGGCGCGTCGTAGAAGTCGGCAAAGAGGTCATGGCCGTAGAAATGGTATGCGGCGTTGAGCAGCCCGTCGGTGTTGAGATCGCCGACGAGATAGCCCCACTCCGCCTCCTGCGCATCCCAGCCGCGGATCAGCTCATCCATCGGCCAGAGATGGCGCCAGTCGGGGACCTCTAACCGCTCCAGTTGTTCGACGGAGAGGCGACAGGGCAGCGGCTGGGGCGCGGCGTCCGGCTCGAACTGGATCTCCGCGCCCAGCAGCGCGGGGATCACGAAGCCGCCGGCCACGTGGAGCGAGCCGGCCACCGGCCGCGGCCGGGGATTCTCCTCGCCCAGCCCGAAGCCGCCGAACTTCTCCCACAGCACGCGGCGCATCGTCACATCGTTGGCGACGCGCGTCGCGGGGTCGAGGTAGAAGTCGCGCGTAAAGGAAATGCCCGCGGTCTCGTGCCACCAGTGCGGGTTGAAGACGACCTCAAACGGTATGAACTCGGTCATGTGTAAACTCCAAATTCGTGCAGCGCCTCCCACATCGCCAGCAGGTTCGCTGCGGGGACGTCTGCCTGGATATTGTGGCCGATGAGGTCGAGCAGGTCGCGGTCGGGCAGCGCCAGCCCCTGTATCGCGTCGCAGATGATCGGCTCGACGGGCGGCAGGCCGAGGCCGGCGCGCGCCGCCCGATATGCGACCACGTGGATGCCCGTCACCTGCGTGCTGCCGAAATCGCACGGCACGCGGTCCGGCTCCCGATGATCGAGGCTGGTCAGCAGTCGTTCTCGCCCGTTCACATGATGCCTCTCGCGCTCCGCCAGCTACGGCGCCATTATAGCACAACGGCGCAGCAACCCTCCGGCGACGGGGATGCCCGAATCGCAACGCGCGCGGTCGGGGCTGCTGACCGAATTCCCGGCAACTCCAAATGCAGGTATTACGGAAGCATCCTGAGCGGAGGACGCAGTGCGGACGCAGTCGAAGGATGCGGCTTCGGCCCGCTCCGGCGCCCTTCGACTGCGCTCCGGCTTGAAAAACAGCCGGAGCTCCGCTCAGGGCGCCTACGCTCAAATGGAATTCCTGCGGTCGAATTCCCGGCAACTTGCCCCCAGACGGCAGGATGCTATAATCCCTTCCACATGGTCACATCGTCCCGTCTTTCACGATCGCTGCGCCCGACAGGCGTCCTGGCCCTCGTAGCCCTGGGCCTCGCGCTGGCCGCGTGCAACGGCCGACCGATCGGGCAGGTCATCACGCGGCGCACCGCGACGCCCGCGCCGACCGCGACGGTCGAGCTGGCGACGCCGCTGCCGACCGCGCGGCCCACGGCCACCCCTGCGCCGTACACGCCCGCGCCGACCTTCACGCCCACCATCACGCCGACGCCCGTCATCTACACCATCAAGAGCGGCGACAGCCTCGCCCGCGTCGCGCAGCAGTTCGGCGTCTCCATCGCGGAGCTGCAAGACACGAACGGCATCACCGACCCGCGCAGCCTGCGCATCGGCCAGCAGCTCATCATCCCTGAGCCGGAGCCGGAGGGCGTCACCGCCACGCCTTCCGCGGCGCCGACGCCCGTCCCCTTTGCCGTCGAAAACGTCACCTTCAGCCAAACGCCGCTCGGCGGCTTCTGGTGTCTGGGCGAGATCCGCAACACGACCGGCCTCTACCTGGAGCAGGCCGGGGTGAAGATCGTGCTGCTCGATGCGCAGGGCAAGGCCGTGGCCGAGGCGCAGGAGTATGTGCAGATCGAGCTGCTGCGGCCCGGCGAGCGCGCGCCGTTTGCCGTGCGCTTCACCGACCCGCCCCAGTCGTT
>MWBF01000213.1 GCA_002068935.1 Chloroflexi bacterium ADurb.Bin325 | reverse complement strand
GCGAGGTTGACCTGGTTGGGCGTGACGCCGCGCCGCCGGGCGAGCTCGGCGGCGCGGTCGAGCCGGTCGAAGTTGTCCGGCGTGAAGTAGAGCCGCGCGACCGCGGTCGCGGCCGGCTCGGCCATCTGCTCGCGGCGGTACTTGCCGGAGAAGAAGCCCACGGCCTGCGAGGAGTAGGCGAGGACGGGCAGCCCGCTCCGCAGGTGGTGCGCGTGCGTGGCCGCGTCCATGTAGAGCATCCCCGCGACCGGCGCTGGGCCGACGTTTGCCGCGGCCAGGCTCCAGCCGATCTGGTTGGCCTGGAAGCCGGTCAGGCCGTGGCTGCGGGCATAGTCGTCCGCCTCGGTCAGGCGGGCGAGCGACCAGTTGGATGCGCCGATCGCGCGCACGCGGCCCGCGGCCAGGTGTTCGTCGAGCGCGGAGAGGATCTCACCGACCGGCACGGCCGGGTCGTCGCGATGGAGCCAGTAGATGTCGATTGCGTCCGTCTGGAGCGCGGCGAGGCTGGCCTGGATGTCGGCCGCGAGATCTGCCGGCCGGATGCGGCTGATGTGCATGGTGGCCAGGTCAGGGTGCGCGCCCTTGGTGGAGATGACGAACCGGTCGCGGCTGCCCGTGCGCTTGAGCCACGCGCCGAGCGTCTGCTCGCTGGCGCCCTCGCCGCCGGGCGCCCATGCGCCGTAGATGCGCGCGGTGTCGAGGAAGTTGCCGCCCTGCTCGGCAAAGGCGTCGAGCAGGGCGAACGCCTGCTCGGCCGGGATGTTCGTGCCGTAGCCGCCCGTGCCCAGGCAGATGACGGAAGGGGCCAGGGGCAGGTTGGCGAAGGAGCGATATTTCATCGGCGACCTCTTTTGAGAAGCCACAGAGGACACAGAGATCACTGAGCCTGATTTCTCCGCGTCCTCTGTGACCTCTGCGGCAAAAAACCGCTACACGCTCGCGATGCGCGGGTCGTCCAACGCCACGCGGCAGCCCTCGCGCGTGGAGACGTAGGTCGCCAGCACAATGCGCAGCGAGGTGCGGCCCTCCTCGACGGTGGCCAGCGGGCCGCGGCGGCCGTGGAAGAACTCGGCCAGCGGCCCCGACAGCCCCGCGATACGCGCGCCGTGGCTGGCCGGGCTGGGGATGTCGCTGTAGGTCCAGCTCTTCGTCTCCTGGCTGTACCACTTAAGCCCCAGGTCGCCGGCGGGCCGCGGCGCGACGCAGCCCGGCACGTCGCCGAAGCTCTGGATGATGCTGCCCCGCTCGCAGTAGATCTCGGTCGTGTTCTCCGCGGCCACGCAGGTGAACGAGCAATCGACCTGCACCAGCGGGCCGCCGGGATAGCGGAACAGCGCGACGCCGTTATCCATCGGCGCGGCCGGGTCGCGCAGGCTCATCACCTCCGCGGTGACGCTCTCCGGCGCGCCGAGCAGCCAGTGGACGAAGTCGATCGGGTGCGCGGAGTCGTCGGCCCAGATGTCGCGGTTGAGCTCGGGGTCGAAGTGCCACATGCTGGCGATGTCCCAGAGCTGCGAGGGCAGCCCGTGGCGGCGGCGCACCATGTAGACCTTGCCGAGCGTCTCGTTTTGCACCATCTCCTTCATCGCGATGTTCTGCGGGTCGACGCGCATCTGCCAGGCGAGGGTGAAGGGCACGCCCGCGGCCGTGACAGCGGCGACCATGCGATCCGCCTCCGGCAGGGTGAGCGCCATCGGCTTTTGCAGCGCGATCATCTTGCCCGCGGCCGCGGCCTGCACGACCAGTTCCGCGTGCAGCGAGGTCTCCGCGGCGATCATCACGCCCTGGATGTCGGGGCGGGCCAGGAGTTCCGCGGCGCTGGCGCACCCGGCGAAGCCGAACTGTTCGACGCCCTTTGCCAGCCGTGTTGCGTCGTGATCCCAGGCCGCGACCGCGGCGATGTCGTGCGCTGCGTTCTGCTGCCACTGGGTCAGGTATGCGTTGACGTGGCCGTGCGCCAGGCCGAGGATGCCGATGTTGACTGCCATGCGATGTGACTCCTTGATTGAGGATTACAGATTGCAGATTGCAGATTGCAGATTGAATTGTGCGCCATGGATCCGGCCAGCAATCTTGGATCTTCGATTTTCAATCTGTAATCGTTATTCTTACTTTTCCACCCCCGTGACGACCACGCCCTGGATGAACAGTTGCTGGGCGAAGATGAACAGCACGACGCAGGGCAGCAGGGCCATGACCGACGCGGCCATCAGCAGGGGCAGGTCTACGACCCCCAGGTTTGCGGTCTGGAACATGCGCAGGCCGAGGCTGACGGGGAATTTGAGCTGCGACTGGAGGTAGACCAGCGGGTAGACGAGGTCGTTCCAGTAGTAGTAGAAGGCGAAGATGGCCACCGTCGCGATGACCGGCTTGGACATGGGCAGGAAGATCCGCGCAAAGATGCGCAGGTTCGATGCGCCGTCGATGCGCGCCGCGTCTTCGAGCTCGCGCGGGATGCCCAGGAACGCCTGGCGGAACAGGAAGATGTGGAACGCGTTGCCGAAGAAGGCGGGCACGATGATGGGCTTGTAGGAATCGAGCCAGCCGACATAGCTGAACATCATGAAGTGGGGCACGATCACGACCCACGCGGGCAGCATCAAGGTCGTCAGGTTGATGAAGAAGAGCAGATCGCGGCCGGGGAAGCGCAGCCGCGCAAAGCCGAACCCTGCCAGCGAGCTGCCGACCAGCGTCCCGATGATGCCGCCGGCCGAGATGATGGCGCTGTTCAGAAGGTAACGCTCGAAGGGCGTCTTGTCGAAGACGATCAGGTAGTTGCGCCACTGGAGCTGTTTGGGGATCCAGATGATGGGCCACGTCTGCACCTCGGCCAGCGTCTTGACGCTGGTGGAGACCATCCAGAAGAAGGGCACCATCAGCAACACGGCGCCGGCCGACACGATCACATAGACGAGGATCTTTTCGATGTTGCGCAGCCGCCGGGTGCCGAGGCCATGATAGTCGATGGCGCCGGACGGGCCGCTGAGATAGGGTTGTCCAATTGCCATGCTCGCCTCCTTACGCCTCTTCGTCCCGCGCGCCCGCATAGAACACCCAGCGCCGCGATGTGCTGAACACGAAGATCGTCAGCGCGACGATGATGGCGAAGAGGATCCAGGCCAGCGTCGACGCATAGCCGAAGCGCAGCGACCGGAACGCGGTGAAGTAGATGTTCAGTCCGAAGAAGTAGGTGGCATAGCGCGGCCCGCCGCCGGTCATCACATAGGCGCTCTCGAAGATCTGGAACGCGCCGATCAGGCCGGTGACGAGGTTGAAGAAGATGGTCGGGCTGAGCATGGGCAGGGTGATGTGCCAGAACTGGCGCGGCGTGCTCGCGCCGTCGATGGCCGCGGACTCATACAACTCGGTGGGGATGGATTGCAGGCCGGACAGATAGATGATCATGCTGCCGCCGACGCCCCACAGCGACATGATCACGAACGCGACCATCACCCACTTCGGGTCGACCAGCCAGCCGATGTTGTTGACGCCGAAGATGGCGAGGATGGCGTTGAGGATGCCCCACTGCTTGTGGAAGATGAACTGCCACAGCAGGGCCACGCCCACGCCCGATGTCACGGAGGGCAGATAGTAGACCGCCCGGAACGCCAGGATCCCCCGCACGCGTTGGTTCATCAGCAGCGCGACCGCCAGGCCGACGATCAGGTTCAGCGGCAGAAACCCCAAGACGAAGAGAAAGGTCGAGCGCACCGAATCGATGAAGCGCGGGTCTCGGGTGAACATGTAGACGTAGTTTTGCAGCCCGATCAGCTTCGGCGCGCCGCTGCCCGAGAAGTCGGTGAAGCTCAGGTAGAGGGAGTAGAGCAGCGGGCCCAGGCGGAAGAGCAGATAGCCGATGGCCCACGGCAAGATGAAGAGCAGACCATCCCGCGCCTCCAGCCGGGCCAGGCGAGACTTGGGAAGGTAGATTTTCGGTAAGCGGAGCATAACACCCCCCGGCGTGACGCGGCGGACGGGCGACACGACGCCAGGGCGACGCGGCGAGGGGGTGAGGGGGCGAAGAGACGCCGCGGGAATCTCGGCCCCGCGACCACCTTCACCATGTCACCCCATCACCCCCTCACCCTGTCACCGTTTCGTCCCTGGCCCTGTCACGCGGCCACGTCAGCCCAGGCTGTCCTGGTTCTGTTCGATGATGCGCGTCAGTTCCTCGTTGAAGGCCTTCAACGTCTCTGCCGGATCCTCGTCCACGCTGCCGTTGAGCGTCGGGACGATGATGTTGCCCCAGGCGTTGGAGTAATCGCGCCAGTAGGGCGGGTAGGGCGCGGCGTGCGCGCCTTCCATCTGCTTGGAGAAGACGGCCACGTTCTTCGGCGGCAGGCCGCCCTTCTCGGCCGTCTCGTTCCAGACCAGGGCCGAGGACTTGCGGCCCGGGATGCTGCGCAGCGGCTCGGAGATGAGGATGTTGGTGCCTTCGGTGCTGGCCAGATACTTCATGAACTTCCAGGCGGCTTCCGGGTCCTTCGAGTCGCGCGAGATGCCCCACGCGCCGCCGGCCGCGTTGATGCACGGCTCGCCGCTGGGCGACTTGGGCATCGCGAGGCAGTCGAAGTCGAACTTGTCCGCGATCTCGCTGCGGAGCTGCACGGTCGCCCAGGAGCCCTGGAAGGCCATCGGCACGATGGCGCCCTGGAACGGCCCGATGCCGGCCGGCGCGGCCCCGGCCTGCGGATAGAGGCCCTGATCGCGGCTGGCGACGAACCACTTGAGCGCATCGAGGTTTTCGGCGCTGTCGATCAGCGACTCCTTGAAGTCGTCGCTGTAGACCTTGCCGCCCCAGCCGAACAGGATGCCCATGAAGACCCAGTCCCAGGTGTAGAGGTCGAGGGCCCAGGTCTTGAAGTTGTCGCCATCCTTCTCGATGAAGTTCAGGCCGAGCTGAAGCAGCTCGTCCCACTTCCACTCGTCGTTGGCCGGATAGGCGACGGCCTTGTCATCGAACCAGTTCTTGTTGTAGTAGATGCCGATGTTGGAGAAATCGTAGGGCAGCGCCCACAGCTCGCCCTTCCACTTCATCTGCGCAACCTCGGCGGGCCAGAAGTCATCCACGTCCACCTCGGCCGCGTCGCGCTCGACGAACGGCTGGAGGCTGATGGTCCAGCCCTTGCTGGCGTACACCGGCACGTCGAACGTGCGGGTGTACCAGACATCGGGCAGTTGCCCGCCCGCGCCCTGCGTGTTGATGGAGTTGTAGAACTCTTCGCCCGCGATGTCGAGGCGTTCGATGGTGATGTCCGGGTTTGCAGCCATGAAGTTATCGACGACCTTGACGAAGAGCGGCTCATCCGCCGCGCCGTGGTTGGTGATGAAGCGCAGGTTGACCGCGCCGGTCGCGGCCGGCGCAACGGTGGCTTCGGCGGCGGGCTGTGCGCCGGCCGGCGCAGACGGGGCCGCGGCGGGCTGTGCGCAGCCGGCCAGCGCGGCGCTCGCGCCGGCGCTGGCTCCGACGAGCAGCGCGCCGTTGAGGAACCGGCGGCGGCTCAGCTTCCTGGAATTGTTCGGCAACATGTGTTCTTCTCCTGTGAACCGGTGAAATTGATGGATGCGGCATGGGCTGCAAGGATCCCGAACCTGTGCTAGTATACCACTCTGGCGGAGGGAGGCCAAACGTCGCGCGCGAGGGGCCGTAGGTGAAGGGCGCTCGGTTATCGGGCGATGGTGAGACGACCTAGCGGGGGTGTCCAGCGCCAGCCGGCACAGATCTCGACTGCTACAGCGAGCACCTGGCTAAGACGGGGCTGCCGCTGTCTGACCGGTCATGAGGGCTGTGAGGCGCGAAGGTTAGTAATACATGTTAGGCAACACACTGGCGCAGAACGGTCACGACCCGTTCGAACGCCTGCACATCGGCCCAATTTCCCCGCGAGAGCGTGGTCCGGCGGGGGTTCTTCAAGCGGCTAAGCCGTGCGTACTGATCGAGTGCGGGAAGCGCCCCGAGCCATTGCTTGTGGCCGCGCCCCATCACGATCTCAGCGCCTCGGTCCATCGCATCCTGTACGAGCCCGAAGGTGAACGCCTGTGACGGCAAGCGTAGATGCCCGTGGTCAAAGTCAACGGAGTGATACGGGAAAAACTCGACCGCGAGTAGTCCGCGGGCGACGGCCACCTGCGATGTCGCCCGGGCAAGCCCGCTTACCGCACGGACCCACCAACGGTGCCCCGGCCCCGTAGCGTCGGGCCCGAGGAGCAGGTGGTCGCTCGTCGCCTCGGCGAGCGACACGCGCAGTCGCTTTGCGAAGTCCGCTCGGCCGTGCACTTCCGCATCCCCGGAATCAAATCCCGGATTCAGGAGCAGGAGAACCACGGGTGCGTTCGCACGCCCCAAG